>CAIMZS010000423.1 GCA_903846015.1 uncultured Anaerolineae bacterium
CCGCTACTTTGTCATTGAACCCCCGTCTTCGCTGACGCGCTTCATCCGAAGGAAATCAAAAAACGGCGCGTCGTTAGTTACACCGCTTTTTATGGGCACTCTGACTATTTTCTTGCCATGCGGGGTTACTCAGGCGATGATGGCTGCTGCACTAGGCACAAGTTCTGCTCTGCAGGGAGCCGCGATGATGTTCGCATTTATCCTGGGGACCACACCGCTTTTTTTCTCAGTTTCATATTTTGCCACTCGTATTGGTGCCACGGTGGAGAAGTATTTTACGCGGATTGTGGCCGTTACAATGTTGTTACTCGCCATGGTTTCTATTGATTCCGGTCTGAATCTGATTGGTTCGCCGGTCTCGTTTAGCCGAACGATCAATGACCTGACATCTGGATTAAATGTTCCACTGATTAATAATGAAAAAGGTTATTCAATTAGTGTTACCGAGAACGGTTACAGCCCAGTCATTCTCCATTTGCCGGCCAATAAACCGGTCAGTATTGAATGGGTTACTGACAATACCCAGACCTGCGCCCGCTCTGTCGTTATTCCCGATCTCGGATATCAGAAAATTCTCCCCACAACGGGTCGAATCAGGCTGGATATTCCTGCACAGCTACGCGGCACGATATTGCGATACACGTGTTCGATGGGTATGTACCCGAGCCAGCTTGTGTTTGATCTGGATTCGTGATTTTGCTTGACACACCTGGAATAAAACAGAGAAGTAATGGGCTTTGTGATGGGATGACTAAACCGGGGGTAGTTCGGAGCGGCGCAGGACATGGAGAAAATCTACCAGGCCAAGGACGGTGATGATGGCGCCGATAATTACAAATAAAGCCTGTAAAATCAGGTCAAAGTTTTTAATCTGAACCAGGTTTTGGTTTTTAGGATCATAGATGATGGTAACTAGATCGCCGACCTTGTATTCCGGTGGTTGTGATGCATTGCTAGATACAAAGGTTTTTTTCAATCCATCCAGGGTGGTAAATTCAACAACGGGAACATAAGCAGTGTGATCTGAGTTGCTATATTCTCGCATTTCAATGACTTTACCCTGTGTTTCAATGCCAACTTTTGAAAGGGAATACTGAGTTGATAATTTTGGCGTGGCATAGATTAGAAATCCAAATCCAATCAACAGGATTAATATTGGAGCAAAGAAATCGGTGTTAAATAATTTTCCCATTAATTGGTCCTATGACTTATCATTTTGTGAATTGGTCGCTGGCTGCATCTAGCTTGGAAATCTGTTCACCGGTCAAGCGCCAACCTATGGATCCTGCGTTCATCTCGGCCTGGTGAAAATTTTTTGCTCCTGGAATGGGAAGGGTGTTTTTGCAAATGCACCAGTTCAATGCTACTTGAGCGACGGATTTTCCGCCCAGATCCTGTCCGATGCTGGTCATTAAGTGGATCAATGGTTGAATTTCTTTTATGATGCTGGAATATTTTCCATTTCGCGTGCCTGGAGGCAGGTTTTCTGAATTATATTTGCCTGTCAATAGCCCCATTGCGAGTGGGGAGTATGCAATCAGGCGAATTCCAAGTTCCTGACAACGCGCCAATAAACCGTTCTTTTCAATTGAGCGGTTTAGCAAATGATATTCAACCTGGTTGGAAGCTAGTGGAATGTCATATTTGGATAATACGGTAATGGCACGCTGCATCTGGTTCTTGTTGTAATTGGAAACACCGACAGCACGAGCAAGCCCGAGGCGATGGGCTGAGGCAAGACCTTCAACGTAGGTCTCTACCGGTATCAACGGGCTAGGCCAGTGGATTTGATATAAATCTACGCGCTCAAGTCCCAGACGTTCCAAACTATTGTGCAAGGCACGAGTGACACTTGCTTTCGACCAGCGCCAGGGCAAGGGAAAGAACTTTGTTGCCACGATTACCGGGGTTTGGTTTTGTTTTAAAAATTGACCAAGCAGGTGTTCAGACCGGCCATTGCCGTATATATCTGCGGTATCCACAAAGCAGACGCCATTTTCAACCGATACGTTGAACCCGGATTCGATATCTGCATCGTTGTAACCTTTGCCATAATTCCATACTACACGATCCCCCCACGACCAGGCCCCCAAGCCAATCTCAATTTCGTGTAAAAATCTTATAGATTCTGGGATATCTGCAGGCATAAAAACGCGCTCCTCGAAGTGAAAATTTTATTTCACTGTAATTTTTTAATACATATTGTAACATGACGAAAAAATATAATGTCCAGAGTATAATATACTCAATAGTATATGCCTGACTATTCCAATCATCCTAACGCAGAGCACATCCTTCGAGACGGCTGGAGATTATTCCAACAGAAGGGTTTTCTCGGGGTATCTATTGATGATATTTGCCTTAGCTGCAATATTACCAAACCAACCCTGTATTATTATTTTAAAAATAAAGAAAACCTTTTCATTGAAATATTACTGGGTAAGTTGGAAGGTTTTCATGTAGTGATTGGGCAAGGGGGCTCGCTTGAGGAAAGGCTTGTTCGTATTTCAAACGTGATGCTTGGCAGTTTTGAGAAAGATTATTCTTACCTTGTTCGGGATCTTGCACATATCAAATCGGTAGAAGGTGCAGCCCGTGTCCGTGATGCATTTTCGGATGAGATGGTTAGCCCGATGGTTAATTTAATGCAGTCGGCAGCTGACCGGGGCGAGATACGTGGTGATGCAAGGTTCAATGCCCATTTATTCATGGGAATTGTAGAGAGTTATATCGCTCGTGCAGAAGATTACATGCTAGACAACGATGCCCTATCCCAAAAAATAGTGGATTTCTTTATCAAAGGCGCTCGGTGATCATTCGGAGGAAAATGTCAGAAGCAATGCGTGTATACGTTGAAGTGGGTTTTAATATCATTTATCTAATTGTTGTTTGGGCAATGACTGTGCTCATGTCAATGAAAATAGGCGGGGTGGCATCGAAAAATCGGAAAATTGCCAGCCTATTCCGCTGGGCCTTTGTTCTTCTCGCGTTTGGTGATACTGGGCACGTTGGATTCCGCATTGCTGCATATGCATTTGGCGGATTGGATCAAAACAAGCTGCTGGTTGGAATAGGCGCTCTTGCCACTGCTATTACGGTTACCTTTTTCTATGTAATAATGCTTTATATCTGGAAGGAGCGCTTCAGCGGCAAATTTGGCACTTCGGAATATTTTTTATTGGCCAGTGTGCCGGTTCGGATGATTGTAATGGCTTTTCCGCAAAATGATTGGGGTAATAGTGTCCCACCTGCGTTCTGGGGACCATTTCGCAATCTTTTCTTGATCATTCTGGGAATTGGCGTGTTATATCTTTATTTACGCGATTCAATTAAAGCGGGTGATCGCTTATTTCGCTGGATGGCTTATTGTGTTTTCTTCTCCTATCTTTTCTATACACCAGTAATACTCTTTGCGCGAGACTTTCCTCTTGTTGGAATGTTGATGATACCCAAGACAATCATGTATGTTGCCATCCAAATTTTGGCATACAAAGGATTGTGGTTTGGAGAAGGTAAGGTGGTTTCAGTCGCATCATCAGCACATTCATAATTGGATGTGAATTCATAACCAGGGTTTATACTTAATCACTGTATTCAGGGTGTTGTGCGATAAATTTATTCAGGCGTTGCTTGGCGGTCTGTTTGACCTTGTTCTGAAGGATGGGACTCCAGCCAAGCAGAGTACCTGCCGGACCAATGGCCTGATGTGACCATCGCCAGAAATTAAAGTTATCAAAATGTTGTGTTATCTGGCTATTTTCAAATTGGAATTGCGCTTCAATGATGTTTAAGACCTTTCGACCACTGGAATTGAAAGTATATTTCGCCTCCCAGTGCGCATGGCCAATATGATCATCTGCCTTGATATTCTTGAAGGTAATGGTCAAGTCTTTGCCAGATTCACACAACATGTGCCACATTGCGCCAACGCTTCTGCCTTTTAGGGAGAAGACTGGATCGGAAAATTCAATATTAGGGGCATAAAGGGCAATCATTCCAGCATAGTCGTGCGTGGCAAAACTAGAATAAAAATGTTCGATCATCATCTCGTTTGGATGCATTGGTTTTCTCCTTCGAAAAACTACCAGTAAGTGTTCATAATATACAATGTATTATCGTATAAAACAATAGCGGATCAGCCTGGGCTGGGTCGGCTACAATTATTATGCCGCAAAAATCTACAAACCGGGTAAAATCCAATCTATTCATTAATTTTTGGAACTGAGTGATCTCCAGCGATCTCACTGTGCAGTGGGAGGTTGGCGCTCCCTGAGTTCCGGGAGGTTACTTTGGCATTTCAAGAACCCTTGGCTGGGGCAAGTTCCGAAACCCCTGGGCAACTTTCAGAACGTCTGAAATTGCCTTTTGGCGATGATTTGCGCCTTCTGACCCGCTCGCTTACACATCGTTCCTATGTGAATGAACACCAGGATGTTCCAGCGGATAATGAACGCCTTGAATTTTTAGGTGACGCTGTACTGGATTTTGTTGTTGGTTCGTGGGTCTACAATCATTACCCCGAAATGGCTGAGGGTGAACTGACACGCATGCGATCGGCGTTGGTGCGTACTGAGACTTTGGGGGAGTTTGCGCGTCAGTTGAACCTGGGAGCAGCCATGCGTCTGGGCCGAGGCGAGGTACAAGGCGGAGGTCGAGACCGGGATGTGTTATTATGCGCCACGTTTGAAGCCTTGGTGGGTGCTTTATATCAGCGTAAAGGGTTGGATGCAGTAAAAGAATTTGTAATGCCTTTGCTGGAACCCATGGCTGAAACGATATTAACCAAAATGCACACGATTGATCCCAAGTCTCGCCTACAGGAGTTCACCCAATCTCTGGGTTGGGGCATTCCACGATATGTTACTGCTCAAGCTGATGGACCAGAACACGCGAAGATTTTTGAAATCGAAGTGCATATCAATGGAAAATGTATGGGGAGTGGGAGTGGTCCATCGAAACACATTGCCCAACAGGCTGCCGCGCAGCATGCCCTGAAAAATGCCGAGATGTTGGACATTGATTTTAGCGAATAACAATATTTCCTAGTAGTGCTGGAAGGCATATCAACCGTCAAGTTTGTTATGGGGCTTTCCGCTTTATCAATCTAAAGAAAGAAAAAATATTAAAATGCCTTTACGTCTGAAATCTCTTGAGCTTCATGGTTACAAAACTTTTGCCTCGCGAACAGTATTCGAATTTGCCGAAGGCATAACTGCCATCGTTGGTCCGAATGGATCTGGAAAGTCGAACTTTGCTGATTCTCTGCGATGGGTACTTGGTGAGCAATCATACAATCTTCTACGGGCAAAAAAAACGGAGGACATGATTTTTTCCGGCTCTGAGCATCGTCCACGCGCAGGCATGTCCTCTGTAACAATTACATTTGACAACACGTCCAATTGGCTCCCTGTTGATTTTAGCGAAGTTGCAGTTACCCGCCGCGCATACAGGGATGGACACAATGAATACCTTTTGAATGGTCAGAATGTTCGCTTGAAAGACATCAATGAGCTTCTTGCACAATCCGGGCTTTCAGAACGAACCTATACCATCCTTGGTCAGGGGATGGTGGATGCTTCGCTGGCTCTGAAGGCAGATGAGCGCCGTCGGTTGTTTGAGGAGGCTGCCGGGATTGGTCTTTATCGTTCACGACGTGAAGAGTCTATCCGGCGCCTTGAAAACACGCAGCGAAACCTGGAACGTGTCCTTGATATTTTGGCAGAACTTGAGCCGCGCCTTCGAGGGCTCGAGCGACAAGCGAAACGGGCTCAGGATTACTTGCAGGTACAGGCCGATTTGAAGCTGATCTTGCGGGAATGGTATGGTTTTCACTGGCATCATTCACAAAAAGAACTGGCTGATGCGCAGGTGGCGGCGCGTCAGCAGGAACAAAAACTAAACGAAGCGCGTAATAATTACCGTGATCTGACCAATGGATTTAGCCGCACCCGCACGCGGTTATTTGACATCAGAGCACGTTTGAATGAATGGCACAGACAATCGTCCGGGTTGCATAATCAGAGCGAGGCAATCAGCCGGGAATTAGCGGTGATGGAAGAACGTAAGCGTTCGCTGGCAGAAAGCCGTTCAAATTCTGTTTCTGACCAGCAGCGCTTGACGGACGAAGAACATGCTGCACGCGAGCGGGTTGATGAGGCCAAAGTGGAGTTTGATCGCATCCAGGCTGAGGCACAGGAGGCCCGTACTCAAGAATCTTCGGCGAAGGTCGCTCTTGCCGCTCGTCAATTTGAGCGTGCTGGGGTGGAACAGAAGCTTAATACTGCCCGTCAGAATCTTAATAATTTAAATTCCAGGCGTGCCAATCACCAGGCACATTTGAATGAACTTAAGACCCGCACCGATTCTCAAAAAGAAAAATTGAAGGCTGCAGATCTTGTTATCGCCACAGCAGAAGAAGTTTTAACAGCTGCTGAGAAAAAATTAGTCGCTTCACAAAAAGATCGCCAGAAGGCAGAGATAACTTTTCATCAGGCCGAGATTGATCTGACAACAGTGCGTCAAAAATTGAGCGAAATCGAAGCCTTGCGGCGAACCCGGCAGGATGAACGAAATGCTCGAGCTGGGGAACAAACTAAATTGCAAGCGCAATTGGACGTGTTGGAACAGGCTGAAAAATCATTCACAGGTTACGCAGATGGCGCGCGATTTCTGCTGGATGCGGCCGGTCATTCAAAATTAAGCGGTGCGAAGGGTCTACTTTCTGCTGCGCTGGATGTTCCGGCAGCATATGAAACTGCTATCGCCGCTGCGCTTGGCGATGCTTTTGATGTGGTGGTGCTGGAAACAGGTAAGAGCGTGGATGAAGCCCTGATTTTGCTTGAACAAGCTACTGGTCGTGCTGCAATTTTCTCGATCGAAAATGGTGGGACAAGTCGGACAATTGACTTTCCTACTGGAGAAGCGGTCGTTGGGATCGCCTCCAGGTTGATCAAAACAAAGACGGAGTTGGTTGCGGCAGTGGAAGTTTTGCTGGGTGGCACTGTGCTGGTAAATGACAGGTTTACGGCTCGAGAACTTCTAGTTCGGTTCCCAAAACTGCGCTTTGTAACTTTGAAGGGGGAAGTCTTTCGACCTGATGGTTTGATCTCTGCTGGACGAGAGACGCGCACAGCAGCTTTAAGCCGCCCACGTGAAAAACGTGAATATTTAGGACGTCTTGAGAAGACTGTTGAAGGGCTGAATGTGATCATTGAGTCGATCGGTCAGTTATCTACCCAGACAGCCTTGGCTCAAAAGGAAATTGGTGCGCATGAAGAAGCAGTTCGCCAGGCTCGGAAAATGCTTGATGGGGCTGCTAAAGTAGAACAACAGGCTTTACTGGCTTCAGAATCAGCAAAGAGGCAGCGAGATTTCCAAAGTGTTCAAAAGGATACCCTTACAAAGGAGTTGGCAGTTTCAGAGCGTGACCGCACTGAAACAAGTTTGACATTGGATGATGTGGAAGAGAAGTTAGCCGATGCGCAGGATGTGATGCGAAAGTTGAATGGCCAAATGGCAGGGTTGGCACTTGATGAACTTGCCGCACAAGTAACATATTGGGGAGCCAGGGTATCGGTTTCTGATCGGACGGTTAATGATGCCGCTTTACGTCAGAAAGAGCGTGAGCAGACAATATCAAGAATTTTGCAGCAGCAGTTGGCTGTATTAAAACGGCAAGTTGAAATCGATGGTTCTATTGCTCAATTAAATGATGCCAGAGATAATTTACAAGTGCGAGAAAAAGATTTGCATCATCAGATCGAGACTTTGCGCCTTTTGAGTGAGCCAGCAGAGAATGATCTATTTGAAGCTGAAAAAATGGAGACTGATTTGCAGGAACGGGAAATTCAGGCGCAGCGGTCTTTGTCAAATGTGGAGCGTTTTCACTCACAGACCCAGATTGAATTGAATCGAAAACAAGAATCACTTGATAACCTGAAAAGGCGAGTGGAAGAAGATTTTGGCCTGGTTCAATTCGAATATGATGCCCCGATAACTGGCGCAGTGCCATTGCCTTTCAGCGAAATGATTGAAACTTTGCCTTTGGTTACAGATTTACCGCTTGATTTGGAAGATAGCCTGGCACAGAAACGCGCTCATATTCGTCGGATGGGTGCTGTCAACATGGAAGCTCAACAAGAATACGAATCTGTTAAGGAACGATTCGAATTTATGACCGCGCAGGTTGATGATCTGAAAAAGGCGGCCTCTGATTTACGTGAGGTCATTGCAGAATTGGATGAACTTACCAAGAAGGAATTCTTTAAGACATTTGAATCGGTGGCAGTCGAATTTAAGTTGATTTTCACACGTCTTTTTGGAGGTGGCTCCGCGCGGCTGGTGTTGACCGATCCAGGTAATCTTACTGAAACTGGGATCGATATAGAGGCAAAACTACCTGGGCGTCGAGAGCAAGGGCTTTCCTTGCTTTCGGGTGGTGAACGCTCTTTGACAGCCATTTCACTTGTTTTTGCGTTATTAAAAGTTTCGCCAACGCCCGTATGCGTAATGGATGAAGTAGATGCCATGCTTGATGAAGCCAATGTTGGGCGATTTCGTGATTTATTGGATGAGTTAAGTCAGACCACCCAGTTTATTGTGGTTACCCACAACCGAAACACTGTCCAGGTTGCAGACGTTATTTACGGAATCACCATGGGGCGTGATTCTGCTAGCCAACAGATTTCGCTCAAATTGGATGAAGTCAGTGATGAGATTCTTGGTCACAGGGGATGAAACAGTAAGAAAGAAAAAAAAGACCCCTCCAATATGGAGAGGTCTTTTTTTTACAAGCTTAATCTTTGGAGATTTTTATTGTCCTGTGCCGGTTGGCAGAGCAGGTGTAATTGGAACGATGGTTTTCCACAAGTCAAAGATCTCGACAACAGAATCAGTACGCAGCTTTGTGATAAAGTCTGTAAAAGTTGTTTGCTTTAACTGTTGGAAAACCTGATCAGTGAGAGGGCGTTCTTCGTGTCCAAGCACCTGAATAACATGGTAGCCAAAATCACTCTTGATTGGATCGCTGATCTGGCCGACGTTTAAGGAGAAGGCCGATGCTTCAAAAGGCGCAACCATTGCTCCCTTCGCGAACCAACCCAGATCACCACCTTTGCTTTTGTTGCTGGTATCGGTGGAAACTTCCGCAGCTATCTTGGCAAAATCTTCACCCTTCTTAATCCGGGCTTCAACAGCGTTGGCTTCTTCTACGGTTGCCACAAGGATGTGTCGCGCCCACACTTGCTCTTGAATAGGCTTGATGTCTTTGGTGATATCTGCCATAAGCTTGTCGCGCAGCAGGCTTGTTTCAATGAAACGACGGTAACCAGCTTCATCCATGCCGGTATCCTTGACCAAGCCATCAACCCGGGTCTTTAGAAGAGTTTTGTAACCATCAAGTGAGACTGCTGTGGCAGTTGGCATCGCAGTCGCGGTAGGGGCCTCTGTTGCAGTGGGGCCCGTAGTTGCAGTGGGCACCGACGTAACTTTTGGGTCTGTGGTGGCAGTTGGAGCTAGCGTCTCAGTTGGTACCTGAGAAGGAGTCGGTGTAATGGTGACTAGCGCCACCTGGGTTGGGTTCAGGGTAGGCAAAATTACAGTTGTGGGGGTAACGCCTGGAGTAGGTGTACCATTTGGAAAATAGCTAAAGCTTTCCTGTACAGCTTTTTCTAACTCTTCTGTGCTGACAGAAATGTTACGCTTCTTGGCTTCCTGGCGAATGAGGCGATCATTGACAAGAAGGTCAATGACTTGCTGTCCCATTGCGTCAGTGGAGTTGAGGAGTTGAGTTTCTTTTTGCAAAACTGGCCCAAAATTTGCGTCATTGACGGGATCTTGCACTCCAAACATCTGCGCATATTGTATGTACTGCATATAACGATTGATGGATTGGATACGGCTGATCTTTACCTGGGTTTGGAATTCCCCAACACTGATCGTGTCACCATTTACGCTCGCCACGGTACGATAAGGGAGCAGTACCGAATTGGACAGGATTCCGTAACCTACAATCCCCACCACGAGTACGATGATGACGATGGCGCTGATACGAATGATACGATCTTGCCGTCGGACAACTTCCAAATGAGCAAGATGCTTCTTGTTGATGTGTTTTTGGTTTGGCATAATATTCTCACACAATAAAGCAGGGCATGGGGATGATTCCCATGCCCCGGTCTGTGTTTTTCCTAATCTTCTCTACCGCCGCCTACATAAGGCAGCAGGGCAATGTTTCGGGCGCGCTTAACTGAACTGGCTAATTCGCGCTGGTGTTTGGCGCATGAACCAGTTTGACGTCGTGGGCGAATTTTACCTTCTTCGGTTACATAGCGTTTGAGCAAATCAACTGCTTTGTAATCAATATGCAAGTTTTTATCAGAGCAGAAGGCGCAGATCTTGGGGCGAGAGAAATAACGGCGTTCGCCGCCCTGGCCTCCATCATCTGAGCCTCTATCTCCTCTATCACGATTGTAGTCCATAACTTATTCTCCACTTGTGGCATCATTTTGCCGCAATCAAAACTAAAAAGGGAATTCATCCTCATCGGTGGATGTCATTTCTGGCGCATCTGAAGTATCAGAACCGTGGCCGACGCTGTTCGCATCGCGGCGTTCACCCAGCATCATCATTTCGTTGGCTACCACTTCCACGCTGCTGTGTTTATTGCCTTCCTTATCTTCCCAGCGGCGTGTTTGCAAACGGCCTTCGATATAAACCTGTTGGCCCTTGGTGAGATACTGTTTACAAATCTCGGCCAAGTTTCCCCAAGCAACAACATTAAACCACTCAGTTTCGCTGTGCCGTTCGCCATCGACTGTATTCCATGAACGGCTTGTAGCTACTGTAAACGTTGTCACTGGGCGACCGGATGGTGTGTAACGCATTTCCGGGTCGCGGCCCAAATGGCCTATGATCATTACTTTATTTAAGCCCCGGCTCATTTTAACTCCTTACGTTTGTCTCAACCGATAGAATTCAGAATTATTCAACGACTGTGAGCATTGAACGTATGACAGACTCTTGGAAACGGATATTTCGTTCCAGTTGACCTGTCGCTGTCGGAGCCATGGTGAGATGCAGCAGGACATATTGTCCTTCACGTTGTTTATTGATGTGATAGGCCATACGACGACGACCCCAAACATCTACCTTGTCAACGCTGCCGCCAGCTTCTGTGACCCAAACACTGACCTTTTCAACAACAGCTTTAAAAGCGTTCTCATCCAGATCAGGATGGATAATGCAAACTAATTCATAATTACGCATAGGGGAAAACCTCCTTTCCTCGGGGTAGCTCCCGGGCAAAGTATTTTGGATACAAGCCGGGGGCGGAAAGAGTCATGTAGAATACATGACCATTTAAAAGCGGGTTGTATTTTAGCCTAATATCCCTGATTTGGGAAGGACAGATTTTACTTTATTCCTGTAGGGTTTTCTCAAAGCGTATTTGGCGATGCAGAAATTTAAAGAAAATTCAACGTTTCACCTTTTTCGCAAATCGAAAGTGAATCCTCGGTGCTGGTGCAAACCACAGTCATAATGACGTTTGTTGGGAATACTTTGAGTTTTCCGGATATGAATGCTTAACGGATGTAGATGGGATTGCTAAATATCCAGCCTCTGCGAAAACCCAAAAACTGTCGGTAAACCTCTATGCGATAGACTCCAGGTTCGGTGGTATTGTATGAACAAGTTTCACGATTTTCCCAGGTTTTGAAAAGCTTGCCATCCTTGATCAGGCGGCACTCTGCCATCTGTGGTAATTTCACATTCAAGGTAACACCCCCTTTGGAAGAGATTTCATCTCCCATCAATGCACTAGTTTCCCGTCCTTGCGCGGTGAAGTTGAAACCACGTGTGGAGCCTGGCAGTTCGTACCCGACAAAGCAGTGTCCTGCAGAAAGGGCAGCATAGATCATTTTCTTATCTGGCTCGAGATCACCCGAGAGCTGGGTTGGCGTCTGGATATGTGTTGTAATACCTCGAAAATGGAATTCATAAGGATAAACTGTACGGTGAAGCGGTCCAGCGTGGACATGGAGCGCGTGTGCATCCGCACCCCCCACTGCCACGATACGTTTCCCACTATTAAGAAGTTCATCCCATTTGGTCAGGTGCTCAACTGGAGGTTGGTGATTAAGGTATTGTGGAAAAAAAATATAAAATAGGATATGCAGGATGGTTTTCCCCTGGATTTTTATTTCGCTCAGACTATTCCAAAGTTCAATACCAGTATAGCCCTGGACCTGCCAATCGATCCAAGAGATATCAACCTCTTTTATTGGCAGACACTCCGGATCGTAAAGATGGGCAATGAAGGAAAGCCCGCCTTCTTGCCGCACATTATCCACAAGGTTTTGCGGATCTTGGGCAAAACCTGCAAGCTCACGATGAGTGTTGAATATCAATAAATGGTTTTTCTGAGGTATTCGGGCCTGGTCATGGATTTCTTCTCCAATCAACATCAGCATGCGTTTTTTCCCGTTGCGATGATAGCCTTCAGGACCATTGACGAGAACATTGTGATCTGTGACAATGACTGCATCTAAACCAGCTTTTAAGGCGGCATCGGCAATATCCTTGTGTGAACCAGTGCCGTCAGAGTAGGTAGTGTGCATATGCAAACTTATGATAAGTTCTTCCATTTTGCCTCATTACTCGAGTGGATTGATAGTTTATGAAAACAAAAATTCTATTCTTATGAAAAAAATAGGGTATCTGCCTGTATTTCAGAATGAATACATGGAAATTCCATTTTCAAGTTCGGAATTTGATGGTATAAACTTGAGAGATTGTACCGTAAATTGTGATTTCGTTTTTTGTTTAGTGAAAAAGAGCAGTATAATTCCCCCGTTAAATTCGCAGGAGGCAGAAAGAAAAACATGAAAAATTATCTTGAGATTGGTTTGATCATTACATCTGTAGCGTTGATTATCAGCGTTATTTTACAGAGCAAGGGCGCGGGTTTGGGCGGCCTTACGGGCGCTGATACTGGTGGCGTCTACTCAGTTCGCCGTGGCATTGAACGTACGCTTTTCTATATTACTATTGGTTTGAGCGTGTTGTTCTTTATTTTGGCGATCCTTGCCATTTTCATTAAAAGCTGATTCCTAGTTCTAAATTCATGAGAGGCCGCTTCACCTATACCGGGCCCAAGCTGCGCGGTACAGGCAGAGGCCTTTCTTTGTTTTTTTATGATAAAAAAATTACGCTGGCAAATTCTGGTGATTCTTGTCACTCTGATTGTCGTGGCTTTTCTGCTTTTTTCACAGGAGCCTGGACAGCAGATTTTTACGCCACAACCTGCTGAAGGTGGCATATACACTGAAGGGTTGGTGGGGTCACTTAGCCGCCTTAATCCTTTGTTGGATCAAAATAATCCTGCTGATCGGGATATTAACCGCCTGTTATTCAGCGGTTTAGTTTCATTTGATGCGCACGGTCTGCCTGAACCAGAGTTGGCAGATTCTTGGGGGGTTTCACAGGACGGTACTATTTATAATTTTTCCATCCGCCCAAGCGCCGTCTGGCATGATGGAATTTCTGTAACAGTGGATGATGTTGTCTTTACGCTTGACTTGATCAAAAGTGATTCATCTATGTTTCCCATTGATGTCCGCGAATTGTGGAAACAAGTGAAGATCAATAAATTGAATGACAAAACCATCCAGTTTATTTTGCCCGAGCCCTTTGCGCCATTCCTGGACTATCTCACATTTGGTTTACTTCCCAAGCATATTCTGGAATCTACACCCGCTGATCAATTGGCTTCAGCTGCATTTAACCTGGCACCGATAGGAACGGGACCATATCGGTTTGAACGTTTAATTGTTGAAAATGGCAAGGTGACGGGTGTGGAGCTGCGCGCTTTCGATAAATATTATGGCCGTCATGCTTACATGGGCCAGGTCATTTTCCGCTATTTTCCTACTTCCCAGGCTGCTCTGGATGCCTACCAGCAGGGTCAGGTTTTGGCTGTCAGCCAGATCACCCCAGATATTCTTGCTTTGGCGTTGGCGGAGCCAACTCTGAACTTATATACTGGACGTCTTCCAGAGTTGAGCCTGGTCTATTTCAATTTAAATAATCCCGAAGTGCCTTTTCTAAAGGACGCAAAGCTGCGCCGCGCTTTATTGATAGGCCTGAACCGCCAGCAAATTGTGGATAAGTTAATGTCAGGCCAGGCTATCGTGGCGGATGGCCCTATTTTCCCAGGTACCTGGGCTTATTACGAAAATATCGAGCACTTGAATTACGATCCTAATCTGGCAGTTAACCTGTTAAAAGGCGCAGAATATAAGATCCCCGCTTCTGGCGGGGATGTGCGTTCAAGTAAAGATGGAGATATACTCGAATTTTCATTGATTTATCCTGATGATGAATTGCATGCTTCTATTGCAAAGGTTATTCAAACGAATTGGGCTCTTTTGGGTGTCAAAATTAACCTGAAAGCAGTGAAGTATGATTCTTTAGTAAATGACTATCTTGTTCCACGTTCCTACCAGGCGGCTTTGGTTGATTTGAATTTGCTGCGTTCCCCTGACCCGGATCCTTATCCTTTTTGGCATCAGTCTGAAGCAACATCAGGTCAGAATTATGGTCAGTGGGATGATCGTACAGCCAGTGAGTACATCGAACAGGCACGAGTAACTCCTGATTATGTCGCTCGGGCAAGGTTATATCGAAATTTCCAGGTCATCTTTGCCCGGGAGCTGCCAGCTTTACCGCTTTATTATCCGGTATACAGTTATGGTGTTAGTCAAACAGTATTGGGTGCGCAAATGCCACCTCTCTTTGATACGAGTGATCGCTTTCTGACGATTGCTGACTGGTACCTTGTCACTCGTAGATCGCTTGAACAAACTGCTGTACCCACTCCATGAAAAATACTGCCCAGGATATTCGTTTTTTTGCAGAAGCCATGCCGCAATTGCAAGATTATCTGCTTTCAAATGAGTTGTTTTGGCCATTGAGTGGTTCCTTACCCAGGCTTACCCCTGGTTGCATTCTTCTGACGATGGCGCGAATGAGTGTATTTCAGCCCGTGGAAGCACAAAGGCTGGGCATTCAACTCAAGGTAGTCCGCGCGAAGTGGCACAGCGCCTGGGAAAAGAAGGTGATCCGAGAAATAGGCAACCGAACGCGGTTATGGGCTCAATTTCTTTCGGATTATAAAAATTCACCCGAGCAGAATGTGGCATCGTATGCCAACGAGGTTCGCAGTAGAACCATCTTGCAATTGTTGTTGAAAGAATACCTTGTTGCTCCAGAGAAACCGGATTTGGATCAGTGCGATTCCATTCTTAGGAGCTGCCTGGTAACCGGCGCTTTTTTATGGGACGCTGAGTTGCAGGTAGTTTTTCCGGCCGATGATTTCTGGTTTTTGTACGGGAAACTTTTCGAGAAACCTTTCGCATAATATTTTTAGGGGATTGGCTTCATCATGGAGAAATCATAATATGACAGATCAGCGCCAGACAGCTCTTGATTATGCACACCAACATAAAACTGATTTTTTGCAAACCTTGCAAGAATTGGTTGCCCTGCCTTCAGTTTCAACTGATGAGCAGCACAATTTAGATATGCAGCGCACCGCTGAGTGGGTGGCGACGCATCTGAAACAATTGGGTATCGTTAATGTTCGTATTATGCCTACTGAAGGACACCCTGTTGTTTACGGTGAGTGGTCCGAATTGCCTGATAAACCAGTTGTTTTAATCTACGGTCATTATGATGTTCAACCTGTGGATCCGATTGAACTGTGGAGAACGGGCCCTTTTACGCCAACCATAGTTGGCGAGAACCTGTACGGGAGGGGAGTCTCGGACATGAAAGGCCAGGTAATGGCAACCTTGAATGCATTGGAAGCGATTGCTCATGCCGGGACTTTCCCAGTAAACTTGAAGTTTCTGATCGAAGGCGAAGAGGAGATCGGGTCACCTTCTTTGGGTAAATTCATTGAAGAGAACAAAGATCTCCTTAAATCTGATATGTGTCTTAATACAGATGCCGGTTTAATTGGCAAAGATTTCCCAACCATTACTTTTGGGCTTCGCGGCCTGGCTTATTTCGAATTGAGGGTCTATGGACCCGACCATGATTTGCACTCAGGTTTGGCTGGTGGTGTTGTACACAACCCTGCGCAGGCGCTGGCTGAGTTGATTGCAGCCATGCATGATCAAAATGGGCGCATAATGTTGCCAGATTTCTATGACAGTGTTCGCGTTTTGACCAAGGAAGAACGAGATGATTTTGCCCGACTGCCAACAACGGATGATGATTATCTTGATCAAATGGGCGTTAAGGAATTGTGGGGTGAATCAGAATATTCTGCCTCAGAGCGAATCGGTGCGCGTCCTACCCTTGAGATTAATGGGATGAATTCCGGGTTTACCGGCAAAGGTCAAAAGACAGTTTTACCGGCATGGGCGATGGCAAAAATATCCTGTCGCTTGGTTCCGGATCAAGATCCGAAAGTTGTTTTCGAACAATTGCAACGATTTTTAACGGAGAAGGCTCCTAAAACGATTCGTTGGGAATTGGAAAAACTCTCAGGCGCGCCTGCGTCTATCACGGATTTAGATCAACCCGGTGTAAAGGCGATTGCGGCGGCTTTATATTCGGTTTGGGGTGTTCGCCCATTCTACCGACGAGAAGGCGGCTCTATTCCTGTCGTTTCACAGATGCAGACCATCCTGAAAATCGAATCCGTATTGACAGGTTTTGGTTTGCCAGATGATAATTTGCATGCCCCCAATGAAAAGCTGCATTTGCCCACCTGGTATCGCGGGATTGATACACTGATCCATTTCTTTCTTAATATTTAGGTTGTAACGTCGCATAGCCTGTTTTTGAAAAAAACAGGCTATGCGGTGGTCACAGCAAGGATAACGGTATGGAAGATCGAATCATGGCATATGGCGGTCAGGCAGTGCTAGAAGGTGTGCTTATGCGTGGGCAAAAAGCACTTGCCATTGCGATGCGCGCCCCCGATGGGCAAATTGTAGTTCACACCGAAAAGCTATCCGGTATTTATCGATCATCGATTACGAAAATTGCCTTCTTGCGTGGTACTATTTTGCTTTGGGATGCGCTTGGCCTTGGCATGAAGGCACTCACGCTGTCTGCCAACGTCCAGACAGGTGAGGATGAAAAGTTGGAGGGACCATTATTATATGGAACGCTGGCTTTTTCTCTGGCATTTGGCATTGGTCTTTTTTTTCTTGTTCCTTATGGAGTTGGCAAACTTGGCCAGTCGTTGGGTTTGGATGTCTGGTCTGCAGCGGGTTTGGAAGGGATTTTTCGTTTGGTGTTGATCGTTGGGTACATGTGGGCTGTGGGTCAAATGTCTGATATCAAGCGCGTGTTTCAATATCATGGCGCTGAACATAAAACCATCAACGCATTTGAGGCAGGAGCGGAGTTAACGCCAGAAAACGTGGCAAAATTTCCTTTAGAACATCCACGCTGTGGCACATCTTTTCTATTGACATTGGCGGTACTTTCGATCCTTGCTTTTAGCTTCCTTCATCCGCTGCCGGTTCTTTTCCAGATACTGGGCAGGATTCTGTTAATCCCCGTTCTGGCGGGAATTGCTCTGGAATATATCCGTTGGATGGCCAACCACATCAGCTCACCATTTGTGCATTGGTTGATACAACCGAATCTTGCATTGCAAAAGCTGACAACCCGTGAGCCTGATTTGAAAATGTTGGAAGTATCAATACGATCATTTACTGAGATGATGGCTGTTGAGAAAAGCCAATAGAAGCATTTTCGATCAATGTTCGCCTAATTTTTCTGTAAGTAATAATAGGCCCATCTCCCTGGATTAGGATTTCTCCAATATCCAGATCTGCGCGTTTGGGTTCCTGGGTAATTACTACTCGCTTGTCCTGGCGCTCGATAACCAGGTTGGCAATCTTGCCAAGAAGTCCATTAAGTTGTTTCAAGATCGGTGTTTTGACGGTATGATAATAGCGTAAATACATCATCGTGTTTTCATTGTCGATCGGCGCAAAGGCAACAAAAACACGCACGCTATCGCTGATCCAGTTATGCCAGACATTTGGATAGCGAAATTGTAGAAAAGGACGTCGATTCGGATCTGGGAGTTGGGATGGCTTGAGAGGGGTCTGACCATTGTCAACATCATTGTTGACCCACAGTTCGATCAGATTATCCTGGGGAGATTGATTTGCTACTTTTACAAGAGGTCCGTGAACAATGGTTTTGTTACCCGCTCCGATTGTTGTTCGGTGTACAAATGGCAGGTGAACCACGTCTAGTTGGTTTTCGATTGCGCGAGAGTAATGAGTCTTCCAGTGATCGCGCACCGTACTGTAAACGAATTTTTCATCGATACTTTCAAAGTATGGCAGGTGGGGATAACTGGGCTGTGGTTCTCCCCACCAGATGTAAACCAAGCCATGCGCCTCACGCGTAGGATAGGTTTGGATCTGGAGCGCTTTTGGGGGTTGGGCATTTTTCCCATTGGCAGGCACAAGAGTACAAGCACCGGATGTGTTGTATTCAAAGCCATGGAACGGACACATGATGCAGTCCGATTTTATCTCTCCGATGCTGAGAGCCACGCCACGGTGTGGGCATTTATCCGCCATTATCGTCAAGTTGCCGCGAGAATCTCGCCAGGCTACAAGTTTTTCCGCCATGCGTGTAACCCCAACAATTTTACCTTTTTTTATTTCGTTTGACTCAAGAATTGCATACCATTGATTTCGAATCATTTTCCCATCCTTTGATTGTGGAATTTTCCATTATTGATTCTTCTGCAAAAAGCCGATTTTAACCGGCTAAAATTGGGCTAAAAACTGGTCTGAACCTTAAAAACCGAGTAAAAAAAGTTCGCGCAGACACCAAAAAAGAAGGCGCAAGCGTATCCGGGGCGCTCTCTTGCGA
>CAIMZS010000424.1 GCA_903846015.1 uncultured Anaerolineae bacterium
GCAATTTGTGACCGTGGTCAGTATACATCGCCCTGCACGGGGCCACCTCTGAAATGCTGATGAACCATCTTGATAGGATTAGAGCGGTCATTAAGGAGGTCATCGAAGCCATCGAAATGGTTTACAGCACCCCATAATGGAAAAGAGCCGGTCGCCAGTTGCTGCAAATCAATCCGGGGGGCAGTCTTTTTCATGGGCTGCACCCCGGACGGCTTCAAACCCCAAGTCTGTGAAGGGTTGTTAAGGGTTTTTTAGACATTTTACCTGCACCCTTAATTAAGGGGACTTTTGAGAAAAACTATTAACACTATTCACACCCTTAACGGCGCCGCACTCCTTGATACACCACACCGGTTCTGGTGGTGGTTTTGCTGATTTTTACAGATATGCGCCTGCCGAAAGCTGTGCCATTCATCGGGTTCAAGCCGTAATCCAATGCCCAGGCGCGGTAGCAGGAATACAAATCCTTTGCGCCCATCAAAGCCTGTGGTTCTGAAAAATCCAGGCATTCGGCGCAGAACGCGCCAAAATCATCTTCGCTCTCGCGGTAGTAGGCCCTGAACCTCACGACTGCATTAGGGGGATTCAGCCCGACTTTTTGCCATTCCAGGCAGCCGCGCACCAGCCAGGCCAGGATGCCGGAGGCTTCGCTGGCCAGCAGTTCAGGGAGCTGCTTGTTAATTTTGCGCTCGTCCGGTCCAATTGGGTTCTCCACGAAACTGGTCACAAAGCCAATCGGCAGGATGCGGTTCCAGGCGGCGTTATCATCGGCGGTCAGGTGCGGCAGGCGATTGGTCACCAGGTAAATGACATGCGATGGTCTGAAGCTGATGCCGTGTTTGGCGTACACACCACGCCCGCTCATGGTATCGCCACCGGCCAGCTCCTTGAGCAGCCCAACATCGAACCTGGCGCCCTCGCGGCTTTCATTGGCCCAGAAGAGCCGCTTGCCAGGCAGAGAAACGATGAAATCCGAGGGGCGTTCCCCGCCGCTGAACTTTGTTTCCATCAAGACGTTGGCATTGTCTTTCTTTGTGAAATCGCTGCCCAGCACGGTCTTGATGGTTTCCAACAGGGTGGTCTTGCCGTTGTTGCCGTGTTCGCCGTACAGGATGGGTAAAACCTTTTCATTGGCCCTTCCGGAGATGGTGTAACCGAGCAGGCGCTGGAAGAAGTTAATTATCTCCTGATTGAAATTAAAAACATCCTGGAGAAATGACTCCCAGTGGGGGGCTGGAAAATCCAGCCTCTGCCATGCTGTGGGAGAGTGCAATTTGAGATATTCGCCTGGCGTGCCGTAACGGAAGTTTCCGGTTTGCAGGTCAATCACTCCGTTGGCCACTGGCAGCTGCATGGGTTCGCTGTCCCAGGCTGTTGGAAGCGGCATCAGGGCTTTGGCCCAATCCAGAACGGCCGTCACACGCTTGCGCGAGCGCAGCGCAGCTGCCCGGCGAATCAGCTCACTCTCTTTGCCCTGGTTGCCATTATTGCGCTGACGGGCGGCTTCTGCCAGGTACTCGCTGGCAACGCCGTCAGCGATGGCCAGCCAGCTCTCGCCGTGCATGTCCTGCTCCCAGAAATGGCCGGTAAACCTGAACCAGGCTTCGTTGATGTGGTCATAGATATAGCGGTCGGTGAACAGCGCCTTGAAGAGTTCCGCATCGCCCTTTTCGTTCCCGGCCAGGTATTCATCCATGTTTGTTGAAAGATTGCTGTTGGTGGACTGTGGTGTTGGCATCATGCAATCCTTAGAACAAACGCTGCTGCAGCTGGTCCTGCTTGACTTTCTTCGGCGCGGAACCGGCGCTGGGTGACTTGCCGTTGATGCTCCAAAAGGAAAGCGGCAGGTAAATCTGGTTGCCGAAACCACGATTGAAACGCACGCCCAAGGCCTGGATTTGCTGGATGGATGCGGTATAGACCGTGCGCGTGTCCAGGTCGGTAATTCTGACGATGGTCGCGCCTGCGCGTTCCGCGTCATCCAGAACCGAAATATCGTTGGCGATGGCCGGGGGTGTTCTGAGAAAATGCTGCTTGTGGATGGTCTTGCAAAAGGTGCCGCCCTGGACGTAACCAACAACGCGAGCGCCGCAAAAAATGGGCTGTTTTCCCTCGCGGGAATTTGTTATATTATTCATGAGATTGTTCTCCGTTTTGCGAAGTCCGCTCCTGGCAGAGTGGGCTTCGTGCTTTTTCAGGCCAGTGTGGCCGGGTTCACCGGTTGGCTGGTTGTGGGGGGGATGGGTGGGGCGTCGGTGGTGGAAATAAGACCGCGCCGCTTAAGTTCTGTGCTGATAATGACAGCAGCCTGCTGGCGAATATCACGGTATTCCTGCCTTGCCAGTTTCGACAGGGCAAGCGCGTCCCGCTCTTCCAGCTTTATTGGGATACGGGTCATCATTAAGCCTCCTTTGGGTGAAATAAAAAATCAGGACGTAACCTTGTGGTTACATCCTGATTATCTTGATAGCGGTTCCCGATTGGTTGCTGCGCGTTCCCTGCGCGTTCCCTATTTGTTCCCACTTTTAGGAATATATCGACCCGTATCCGGGTCCTTGTCAATCACTCCCCAGCGATATGCCTTTGGCAAATGTTTCTTGAATTCTGATGTGGTTATCTGGAGCAGCCCAATTTGGAAGGCATTGTCAGATAAAAACGAATCGAGGTTATCATCCCTTGTTTTTCCAATTTGATTGATTTCGGCCCACAAAACTGCCAATTGATTTAGCTTGACTTGCCGTGGAGTAAAGTGCTTTGGCGGAATTATGCCTGGTTCCGCTTGAAACTTGCCCGTTTTATCCAGGCGGGCAAAACCTTGCGATGTGTTCAATCCAGGATTCGACAGGTGGTATTCAGGGATGTCGAGCTGCATCCGCTTTTCGACCTGTTTCCTGATATCTGGTTTGTCTGTGACGACCAGGGTATTATCGATTTCATCCTGCAGCGAGCATAAAAGGTGTACGGAAAATTCAAGGAATAATAGAGCGCCGAGCCGGTAGGTAATCAAAGTCCCAAATGGGCCATTGTACGTATCTGGCAGTTCTTCGACCAGATTGAGCTCAAGCAAACCGACATTGCCACTTTTTACAGGCGATGCTGGTGATAATGGATTTATCGATTTTTCGTGAGTTTCTTCCTGAGAGAACCGGTCGATTTCTTCCAGGGTTTTGGATA
>CAIMZS010000425.1 GCA_903846015.1 uncultured Anaerolineae bacterium
ATATACTCCCCACATTGCAATGATCAAGATTACAACCAAACCTGATATTGTGTAAAGGAAAGCAGATTTGTGAAAGAAATTTGATAATCGATTTGGTTTTTTTGACAAAGAAGGTTTCATTATTGGAGCAGGGTTTTGCCAAGAGTCTACAGTGCTGCTATCGACAGAATTATCCGAAATGCTGTTTTTCTCAACTCTAGATAGATTGGTATCGATTACCTCAGGCTTGGAATGCGGATGCTCAAATTTTTGTGATTTACTTAGCGAAGGCACTTCGTCCAGTGTGGATAGATGGTCTTGACCGGGTCCTCTTCCTCCCGGTTTTTCAACTTTCCAATTCCCCAGGTTTTCCAATCTTTCTAGCGCATCGACAAAGCCATCAATATTTTCATACCTATTCTCCGGCTTTTTCGCCAGCGATTTGATGAGCACTTTTTCAACATCATCAGGTAAATCATGTATAAACTGTCGTGGAAGCGGAAGTGGGTCAGAAATGTGCATGAAAACCACGGCCATCGGAGTTTCGGCTGTGTAAGGTTTTTTACCGGTTATAAGCTCGTAGAAAACAATCCCGAGAGAATATAGATCTGCCCGCCCGTCGACTACTTTTCCCAATCCCTGCTCGGGCGCCATATACTCAGGTGTTCCGATTCCTACGCCGGTCCCGGTCAGTGTGTGTCCGTCGCCAGCTTCTAGTAGTTTAGCTATCCCGAAATCACTCAGCATCGGTTTGCCATTTTCGGCGATCAATATATTGGAAGGTTTAACATCACGGTGAATGATCCCATATTGGTGGGCAAAAGCCAGCCCGCGAGCTATAGGAAGTAGTATTCGCACAGCGATCTGCCATGAGATTGGCTGCCCCATGTGTTCTTTAAGCGTGCCACCCGGCAGGTATTCGAGCACCAGGAATGGAGTCCCATCGTGCTCGCCATAATCGAGGATCTTAAGGATGTTGGGGTGTGAAAGTTTTGCCAGCACCTTGGCTTCGCGCTCGAAACGCTGTAAAACTCGTTCCCAAACTTCCGAGCCGAATGCCGATTTTCTAATTATTTTGACTGCCACATCCCGCTCCAGTCTGGTGTCGTAGGCTTTGTACACAGTCGCCATCCCACCCTCGCCGAGCTGCTCGAGGATGTGATAGCGACCCAGTGATTGACCGATGAGATTTGAAGACACTTAGAAACCTACCCTTAATGGTTGGCAGAATTGGTTGCGGCGCGAACCCAATCCAGCGGTGAAACGCCGTTATCAAAAACATCGTTCGTACCGCAAAAGTTGGACCAATACTTGGCGAGCGCTGGAACCTGTGGACGGATGGTGACCCCATTGTTGAATGCATCAACCAGGTCTTGGATCAGCGGATCCGTTATCTTGACATCGGTTCGCACCGGTACATGACCACTTTCCATCATAACTGTCTGGGATGCGGCACTGGTCAAATATAAGGCAACCTCAACCGCAGCTTCCTTATCCGCGCTGTTCGGATTGATATAAAATCCATCGATACCCAACATAGGTTTCGCCAGGCCAACGGGTCCAGCGGGCAAAGAAGCCACAGCCAGTTTATCGCCAAGGGCGTTTTTGTAATCGCCCATGGCCCAGTTGCCATTGACTATTCCAAAAACCTTTCCATCGGTAAAAGAAGCAATACCATCAGAAGCGGTGATCGGCCATTCGTTCTTCTTGGAGATCTGGTATAGCCGGTTAAGCCAGGTCATCGCGTCGGTGACTCCCTTTCCCTGATCAGCAACGAAATTCCAATTGGGGTCAAAGATGTTACCGCCAAAAGCTGCGTAGAATCCGTAAAAATCATAACAGCCATAGCTGAAACCTATGGGG
>CAIMZS010000426.1 GCA_903846015.1 uncultured Anaerolineae bacterium
ATTCAACCTCATCAAACAGGCCATGACCGGCTTCTTCCATCATTTTGGCGTAGGCGAGGCCATTAAGATCGGCTTCTTTTTCAATTGCAAGCATTTCAGGTACAGTTACAAGTTTCATCAGGGCATCCTCCTGGGAATTTTACAGATTAAAACTATTCTAATCGAATATAAGCATAAGGGCGCAGCATAGCCGCGCCCTTACAACAAAACTCATACACTTATTAAAAGACCCACCCTGCCGTCGCACGAGGGCTGCCGCAGGGGGTGTGGCTCTTCGCGTGTGTCACGGGCAGGGCAGGAATTAAAAACCCAACTCTATAAAAAATGGGAGGCCTACGCCCCCCACAAGCACGTCTATTATAAACCAACTATGGCAGTTTGCCAACCCAATTGAGCCCCAATTCGTCTAACTTGTGTTCAAGCGGCTGGCCTGTTTCCGGATTCCATCCCCGCGCGCTGTAATAAGCGGACATCATTTCATCAAATGGGATAACATATCCAGCAGCGCCACCATCCGGACATGCCTCCAAAAGCGGTTTTGGCAGGGTGTCATTCGCACGGATAAGACCAAGCCTGATGTTGATAACCCGCTTCAGATTCCAGGAAAGTTCACCGCTGCGCATGAGGTCAGCTATTTTCCAATCATAACCGCAAGCAGCATTGATCAGACCAACCATGGTTTCGACAGCAACATTTGCAAACGTGCACAATACCAACGCATTATTTACAGTTCTAAAATCCTGATGCCGGGCCACATTGGCAGCCTTCTCTGCCCCGGCGTGCCGATCAAAATATTCCAGACCTACGCTGGGATCCACTTGTCCAATATCGGCCATAAAATAATCGGACTGGTTATGACAACCACCTCTCGGCGATGTGGCATATACAATCGCCATCCCCGATGCGCCGCGTGGATCGTGATATGCCAGTTCAAGGCCATTAACCTGAATGGCTTGATCAGCGGCGCCAAAGTGTTCTGCGAGCTTTTTAGAACCAAGTGCCAAAAGCTCGCCAAAGCCCTGTCGATTGACCGCCATGTGAATGCAACGCTCTGCAGCTGTAGCGTTGCCCCAGACAAGTTCCAGGCCGTCCGTATCCTGCTTATTGATTATGCCAAGCTCGTACAGCCGGAACGCAAGACCAATCGTACCACTCATCGAGATGACATCCACGCCATAGCGATCACATATCTCACCCAAACGAGTAGCGATACCAGGGTCGGTCAGACCCAGGTTTGGGCCAAAGCCAACCAAGGTCTCGTATTCGGGTCCCTTTCGCCTCTCGCCATCATCCAGTTTCACCACCCTGCCGCAAGCAATCACGCAGGCATGACAGGCAGCTTTCCCAACCAGAATTGTTGCCGACACATTTGAACCTGAGATATTATCAGCATCATCCAATACACCAGCACTGAAATATTTTTTGGGTTGCTCACCCAGGAAATTAAAATATTCTGCTCCACCAGCTGACCCGAGCGAGCTGAACATACTATCCAGAGGATCAGATTTGAGAACCCTGTTTGCTTCCGAGCGCCGGGGAGCATACGCCGCAGCATCAAACACAGGAACTTTCCCTGTCCCATTAACAATCACAGCTTTCAGGTTCTTGCTTCCCATCACTGCACCCATCCCGGTACGGCCAGCAACACGCCCGTGATCGCACAAAAGTATGGCATATGGGATTTGTCTTTCCCCGGCTACACCAATCCCGAGAACTCTGGCACCTACAACACCGGTCTCCCTTTTGAGGCTTTGCTGCAATTCGTAGCTATCCTGTCCCCACACTGCAGCAGCACAACGAATCTCAATTTTCTTATCGTTGACCTGTAGAGTGACCGGACTATCAGCCTTGCCCGTTATCCAGATACCATCAAACCCAGCCATCCTCAGTTCCGGGCCCCAGAAGCCGCCACAATTAGATTCGGCCCATAGACCAGTCAGTGGCGATTTTCCGCATACAACAAAACGCCCCACACTTGGACCGGCAGTACCGGTTAATGGCCCGTTAAGAATTAGCAGTGGAGCCGCAGGTGAAAGCGGATCAAGCTCACGGGTAAGGTAATCGAATAAAATTCGTGCGGCAAGCGAAGCACCACCCAAATATTCTTGTTCCCATTGCTGGGGGACTATATAAGTACCGATTTCGCGAGTTGTCAGGTTTACGGTGATGATTGGCTGCATGCCTACAATTATACCCTTTTGCTATCCAGACATCAGTGTATCTACGGCAACAACCAGCTCTGCCAGGCTGCTGACTTTCAACACCGAACTGCATAACGGAGCATAACCAGGCATATCGCTATCCCCGTTACCCCACAACATGGGTGGTTCCGGGTTAAGCCAAAGGGTACGCGCAGCGCGGCGCGACATTTGCAAAAAGAGATCGAAACGGGGATTGTTGTAATTATTGCGCCCATCGCCGACCACGATCAATGTAGTTCGGCTATTCAGTGTTTCGATGTGCTTATCATCGAAGTTCTTCAAAGAATAACCCAGATCAGTATTGTAGGAACCGGCCGGCATGCGGTGAAGGATCCCAGAAATCGCTGCGTTTCCATCGCTGCCCTTAAATTCATCGGAGATATATTCAAGATGGTCAATAAAGGCAAAAGCATGAGTTTTCGTGACCTGTCCCTGCAAGGCATATAAAAAGCTCAGCATCAATTCTGAACAAAAACGCATTGAAGTACTCACGTCACAGATGACAACGATCCTGGGTTTGCGAACTCGGTCACGGTGGCGGATATCGATCGGAATTCCATGGTGCTTAAGGTTGGCGCGAATAGTAGCCTTTGCGTCAAGCTGACCGGATTTGGCATGTTTCTGCCTCAGGGCAATCCTAGTACGCAAAGCAGCCGCCAGACGCTTGACTTCAATCATCAAGATACGCTTATCATCCTCGGAAAGCGAACGAAACGGGCGATATATCAGTCCATCTATACCCTCAGCCGGTAGGCGCTCGCTGATATTTTCGGCAATCCGTTCACCTGTGAACTGGTTAATCTGTTGTTTGATCGCCTGCATATTTGCCTGCAGGAGTTCCGTTATTTGTTCAATTCGCTCCCGGCTCAGGCCGATTTGCTCAAGCTGTTGAAATATCTGCTTCAATGCCTCACCAACTTCCGGGAATGCCATGGCGCGCTCCATGCGCTGAGCCATCCAGTTTTGGTAACCCAAGTCATCGATGTTATTCAAGCCTACCATTTTCGCCAGCAGATCCAGCTCATCACGCGTAAGCGGTTGACCACTCATCAAACGCTCGATATTTTGGCGTAATTGTTCTGCAAATTGGCGCAATGCATCTATCAGAAAACTGGCTTCTTGAGCCGTTAGCTCATCATTCAGATTGCCAGAGCTCAATGGTGGCTGACCAGAACCAAAAAAAAGTGGGAAAAGTTTATCAAAAACAGGCAGGTCACGCGCATCCTTCACCAATGTTGCGCGCAACGAAAGCCGAAATACATTTCGGTCAAGTATTCCCATCAAATCTACTGCAGAAAATGCTTCTGCGCTCTCAGCCAGGCTGACACGCACACCACTTGCACGCAGCGCAGCAATCAACTGTAAGATGCGGCCTTCCATAGGTATTTTCCCGATCCTGAAATCATGATAGATGATAAGTTACTCGATACCACTTGAACTAATCAGCATATAAAACTGTAGTTTTGACCACGCGTAATATTATTCGAGGTTAATTCCCAGAAAATTTATGCGAATCATCAGGATTCTGTCGGGTCGGCGGTGCCATGAACTGACGTTTGGCTTTTTGCAGATCAGTTTCATGTTTCAGCAGCACCGACATGGTATCTTCCAATGTAGCTTTATCCAAATTCTGTGCATTAAGTGCCACCAACGCATTAGCCCAATCCAGAGTTTCACTGATGGATGGCGCTTTACGCATGTCAGACTTGCGCAAACGCTGCACAAATTCGACCGCCTGTCGTGCCAGCTTTGGATTCAGCTCGGGCACCTTCAGGCGCACAACCGCCAGTTCAGCTTCCAAATCTGGGTAATTAATGAAAAGATACAGGCAACGGCGCTTGAGCGCTTCGGACAATTCACGAGTGTTATTGGAAGTCAGAATGACAATCGGTTTGTGCCTGGCAGATAGGGTTCCCAGTTCTGGAACGGAAACCTGGAAATCGCTGAGTATTTCAAGCAAAAAAGCTTCAAATTCTGCGTCCGCTCGATCAATCTCGTCGATCAAAAGAACCACTGGCTTTTCACTCAAAATAGCCCTCAACAGCGGGCGCTGCAGCAAAAAACGCATCGAAAAAAATACATCTTCTTCCGAAGCCAGCTTATCCGCGGCTTCAGAAAGCGTCTCTGCCTTACCCAGAGTATCATTCAATTTATCGCGCAACAGTTGAGTATAGAGCAGCTGCTTGGAATACTCCCACTCATACAACGCCTTTGATTCATCCAGCCCTTCATAACATTGCAGCCGAATCAATTCACGCTCGCTAGCTCCAGCAATAGCCTTGGCAAGCTCGGTCTTTCCAACCCCAGCGGGACCTTCCGTTAGCAACGGCTTACCAAGCTTCTCGGCAATATACACAATCGTAGAAATTTCATCGCTGGCGATATAGTTTTGCTGAGAAAGCGATTTCTTTACCATTTGGGTCGAATCAAATATGTCTGTCATCGGTCACCTGTATTTGGATTATTGTACTCCGATTTATCTATTATGGGGACGATGTTTCCGATCGATTTTCCAGTAAGTTTAACAAAGCCTGGGCAGCCCAATACGGACCACTCCGCTCCAATCCCATAACCCCAAGCTGTGTACGAAGTTGGGCAACCATAATACCTTTTTCGAAAAATGCGGTGAAAAAGCGCTGCGCAATTCGGTCGTGCAATTCAGGATATTGGTGAGGGCCAAAAACATTCACAAAATAAGTATGCACCAAACCACTGGAAGTTGTTGTTCCTTTACTCATGGCTGTTCCCGTTCGGAAAACATCTAATGCAGATTCGGAATTAAAAAATGGATCGATGACAGGGTGATTTTCTTCGATTGCCTCGTAATTATTGGCATACAGTACGATGTCAACCGGAATACCAGTGACAACATCTTCAAGCGTTGTCACCGGCAGTACCACACGCGCATTCGCCTGATTCGGATTCATGATGATCGAACGATCCAACTGGCTGAAAGCATATCCCGGTTTAAGATCATCCAAACGTACGAATGCACCGATTTCGGTTCCAAACCCAAGAATGCTGCCATCTGGCGCAAATTCAAGTGACCCCATATCATCCGCAATAATCGTCAATTTACGAATCTGCTGCCCGGCCAAATCTCTAAAAGCTTCGATCGTTTCCGATTTTCCTGTTCCGGTATCACCAAAGATCAGGATGTTTACGCCTCGGCCTCCTTTTAACTCTAACTGTATCATCGCGCCATGATACGGAAGATTTCCTTGCTGCATTATTTTGATATTGTGAAGAGTGAGAACCATCTTCTTGAGATAGCCAAAATAGCCAAACTCATCCCGACGAGGGATTGCTCCAACCAAGACATCGTTGTCATCGAAGAAAACAGTAGGCAGCGAAGCCAGTTGATCCAGCGCATGCTCGGGCGTGCCATACAAAAAAATTGCATCCGGCTTTTTCAGGAGCGATGCCTCATCTGCAAGCTCAAACAGATTGCTCATAGCAAAACCCAATTCAAAAAACTTTTCATGGAAATAAACTAGCACCAATAGCTTGCCAACGCGTGCTGGATAACACAGCCATTCATTGGGATTAACATCGACAATATCAATAGGATTAACCTTTACCCTCTCAAAGCTTCCAGTACGCTTATTCATCGGCGGGTTTATTAACATTGGCGGATACAAACAAACCTGCCGGATCACAGGGACTGCATCCAATTGAAGACTATACTTCCCCAAACCCGGCATTATTTTGGGAAGTGCAATTGCCGCCACTTCCGCCCCGGCGCTGACCTGTCGATAAATGCGCGGGTGCCTGCCGCTCAGGTTTTCCTGAACATCCCGGTAAGCGCCACGTACCAGGTTCATCAGCGTTTCCACGGTTGAATTAAAGGTACGATAAGGACGCTGGTCAAACACATCACCGTCCGAATCGCATACCAAGAAACGCTCAAACTTGCGCCAGAAATCGTACAAACCCTCCACGAACTCATACAAAGCCAGTGGTTGTTGTATGAATCGCAAGTCATCAACCAGTTTTGCAACCCAATCCGATTTCATCCGTGCTAAAAGCCGTATCGTCAAATTCAAAGAAAATAGATCAGACTCCCCAATCAGATCCGGCTGCTTTGCAAACATGACCAGCACCGGCGAATCCAGCCGTATCAGATCCTGGACAAACCTCTTTAACACTTCACTAAACAACGGACTTGAAAGCAATTCATCATTGGAGCCGCAAACCCGGTCACGAATTCGAATAATGATCTTGTTATCTACAAACTTGGCCGGGAAATCGTTTTCTATCACATTCATTTTGAAATGATCCTTTTTCAGGAAGATGATCAAACTTGAAAGCCCATAACACCTTCAGGGATGTAAATTTAACCATAAACCGCACTAAAAAAAACCCCGGGCAAGCATTACGCCCAGGGTGAGTTGATAAAAGCCGGAGCCTTATAACACTTCTTTTGTAATCTCGCGAGCGCAGCGCACAAAATCGAGCACCGTCGGCACACTGCGCATCATCACCGCCATATTTCCCTTTACTCCCAATTTGCGCGTCAACATGGCTTGCATCGGATCCAACTCTCCCTTAAGAATTTTGACAAAATTACCATATAAGGCAGTAAGCATGAATGCCGGGTTGTGACTGGCGGTATCAGTTACAATTTCGGAGCTGCGGCATTTGCCATGCCAAAGATCCAAATACATGACAACCTGTGATTTCAAATTGCCGTCAGGTTCAATCACCAGGCAAATATCACTTTCCCAATTTTTGGCGATATCAGCATAACGATGATCCGAATTAAGTTTTTCATCGAACTCTTTCAGAAATTCGGCACTAGGGAAAATAGAAGACATGAAATACTCCTTATAGTTTCAGATCTTGGAGAACAATTTCTTATCTATTTTATCATGTCAGTTTCGACATCAGACAATCCCAAATGGCAACTCCACATAACCGGTGGGGTTGTTATTCGTAAGAGAATAATATCCATCATCTTTGGTTTCCGTTCATATGGTCAGGTTTTTAAATATCATCTTTTTCCCTCTTGATAATATTGATAAGTTGTTCTATCCTTAGAACTTGGGACG
>CAIMZS010000427.1 GCA_903846015.1 uncultured Anaerolineae bacterium
CTTTGCAGGATCGCGAGTATCCCTGCCTATGTGGGTAATTCGGAAGTAACAACAGGCCCTGCAACTGGGCAGCAAACACCGTCACAAAATATCAAAAGTGTATCTCCGGCTCTTTATTGAACCGCATCGATACTCATATCGAAGTCACGTGTATGGATTGACAAAGTAACCCAGCGACCGGTTGATGGAAAGGTTTGCGATTATTTGCGCCCGCGTGGAGTCGACCAAGTAGCGGTAGTTTAACCTCTTCAAAGGCGCCGACATAGCCTGGCCCGTACAGGAACCCCGACATGTTCATCGTGGAAGCGATGAAGTTTTGTAAGCTGGAAGGGACTGAGGATAATTTAATTAGAGCCACTCGTTATTGTCGGAAAATCCAAAACTCGGTCCAAAACTCCCCCTTCCCCTCATCCAAAACTGTGATAAACTCGCCGCTCACAACTGAATAACGTTGGCCGAACGGTCGCCACCCCTTCCCTATTCTTTTAGAAGCGACCACCTACCGCAGTGTCTTTGGGTTTCAAAGACCTCCTGCGCTGGTGGTCGCTTTTTGCTTTAAGCCCAAAGGAGAATCACGAACATGGAAAACAAGAAGAAACGCTCGCCTATCATGGTCATCGGTTTTGCCGTCCTGATCGGTTTCCTGGTCATCGCCCTGCTGAATGGCACCATCCGCCCTTCCAGTGTTGTAGCCGCCAAAGTCGGGCTGGCCCCCGGCACCCTGCTGACTGCTGACCTGATGGAAGTTCGCTCGGTTCCCGCGGGTGGCGTGCCATCGGATGCCTTCAAGACAATCGCGGATGTCGAAGGGCAGATGCTCACAGTTGGCCGCGCGCCCGGAGACTTCATCACGAAATCCGTGGTGGGCGAATCGGCTGCATCCGGGATCCCATCGCAGCTCCTACCCGGGCATGTCGCTCTGGCCGTGCGCGTCAACGCTGCATCCGGCGTGGCTGGCCTGATCCGCGAAGGCCAGACCATCACGATCATCGGCATGCTCGCCCCGGATGTGATCCAGAACGCCGGGCTGAACTCGGCTCTTTCCCTGATGCCGGATGCCGGCCAGCAGGTGGTCGACCCGAATGCGCCTGTCGCAACTGCAACGCCTGTTGTCACCCCTACTCCTGCGCCGCTCCAATCCCCGCTGGTACGCATCGCCATAACCGGTGTGAAGGTTCTGCTGGTCCCGCAGTCCTTCCGTTACCAGGAACTCCCACCCGGCAGCGGCAATGACCAGATGTTCGCATCCGCCACTACCTCGCAATCTGCCCAGTCTGGCAGCGTGATTGTGCTGGATGTACCGCTACAGCCGGTCGAGATCAAGCCCGGCCTGATGGTCAACCCGGCCACACTGCTTGCCGCTTTAGACCAATACGGCAAACTCTTTCTGGCTATTGAACCGGCTGGCGGCTTGCAGGCGGGCGAGATCCTAACCCTCAACCTGGGCGAGATGTACCAGGCGCTGAATGCCGATACTCAGGTGATCCTGCCCACTCCGACCGCCACCCAGATCAAGTAGGAAGCGATGAGCGAACAACAACTCACCGTCATGCTGGCAGGTCCAGGCCACGAAGTGGTCATCTACCAGATGCAGCCCGCCTTCCTGCATGACGCGCGCTTCAACATCGTCGGGACTGCCCAGAACTGGGAGAACCTGCAGGACAACCTGCCCAAGCTCAAGCCGGATGTGCTCGTCATCCAGGCCGATATCACCCCCGGTCCGGATGCCCTGCAAACCCTGCTGCGCGGGCTGATGGCCTGGAGCGGGATCGCGATGGTCGTGCTGCCTGCCTCCCTGGCGGGCTTCAAAGGCGCGATCCAGTCAATGGAAGCCGTGGTGGGCGGGGTCTACCTGGCCCCGATCTCCTGGACGGACATCGCCAGCCTGGCGTACACCGCTGGTCAAACCGCGAATTCCAAAAAGTTCAGCGTTTCCCCGGCTTCGAACTACGGCCCGGCCAGTGAATTTGGCGCAAGTTCGCAGCAGACTGTCTCGCCGCGATTTGCTAGGCAAATCGTGACCGGCACCAAGCGCATCGCCGTGCTCTCGCAGGCCGGTGGTGCGGGTGCCTCGACTATCGCCGAGAACCTGGGCTACGAACTGGCCGCCCGGCTGTCGGTCAAGGCGCTGCTGTTTTCGCTGGGCATGCCGCCCGCCGCCTCGGCGCATTTCAAACTGCGCTACGTCCCGAACCTGACCGAATTCTTTGAACGCCCCGGCAAGCCTGCCCTGCAGGCTGCCATCCAGCGCATCGAAGGGCTGGATATCCTGCTC
>CAIMZS010000428.1 GCA_903846015.1 uncultured Anaerolineae bacterium
CTCCGGTTAACCGGGCAAAGCCGACTCGGACTGAGTCCACTTTCTGTTGTCATTGCGAGGAGCGTGTTCTCCGCGACGTGGCAATCTCCGGTTAACCGGGCAAAGCCGACTCGGACTGAGTCCACTTTCTGTTGTCATTGCGAGGAGCGTGTTCTCCGCGACGTGGCAATCTCCGGTTAACCGGGCAAAGCCGACTCGGACTGAAACCGTAGGACTTTCATGTCATGAGGAGCGGTTTCAACCGCGCCGGGATGGGCCCCGGCGGGATAAATCCCGGCCTCATGGCCCGGAAGTGCTCATCTTGGGCCTGATGGCTTTAACGTGTTTAGTTTGGGGACTCAACACTTACCAATGCTCATAGCGCACCAAATCGGCCAGCGGTTTGCGGATTTTGGGCCCGGGCAGGTCGGCTGGATAACCGAGCGGAGTAAATATGACTGGGTCGGCATCGGCTGGCAGCTGCAGGACACTCCGCGCTGCATCTACGTTGAAAGCCGCGATCCAACACGTGCCCAATCCCAGGCTGGTTGCCGCCAGGATCAAGTGATCGGCCACAATCGCGGCATCAATCAGGCGGGCATTGAACCGGTCGCTCTCACGCACCCAGGCCTGAGACGAAATGGCACACACGGCAATCACGAGCGGAGCCTGTACAAACCAGGAGCGGCGGTAAATTTTCCCGATCTCACTTTGACGCCCGGCTGTGTGCATCACAATCAGTTGGAAAGGCTGCCGGTTGGCCGCCGTCGGCGCCAGGCGAGCCGCTTCAAGAACGACCTGCAATTTTTCATCTTCAACCGGGTCCGGGCGGTAAGCCCGGACGCTGTAACGAGATGCGACCAATTCAGAATATTCCATCGTAATACACTCCATTCAACTGCTGAGAACCCCGGGCGCTTTCAAAGGCCCAGATTTATTTCCATTACACCCGTCTCATCCAGCGCCTCGGCTTTCACCAACCCGCGCAGAATCACCCTCGCGCCCCACAGGTAGGCTTCCAGTTTGGATTGGGTTAATCGTTCAGACAGGAAAAGTTATTCCCCGGCCAGTTTCAATACTTTATTCAATAGTTTGTCGCCGTAGCGAACAGGCGATAAGCTGAGCCTTTGCACATACGGATAATTCCCCCGCCTGATAAAGCCCCAACGCCGCATATTTACAGATTTTTTTGGTTACTTGCTCGGTTGTTTCGGCAACAAACTGACTTTCAGGGAGAGAAAAAGAAACTTGCATAGCCATTACTCCTTGATAAGGAAACCAGTTTCTTTCATTATACTTCTCAATTTCTCTTCGGCTGTCTGCGCCTTATCCCACTTCATTTAACATTCGACAATCCGCGGAAGTGCGCCCCCCTTCCAGTCTTTTCGCCAACTTTTGCATCTCAGGCCGAATCGACAAAATAAAACCTATGCCCCAAACTATTTTACGGCTGACCAGATAAATGCTATAATTTAATTTTACGCTGGCACAGGTATCCCAATCTGGCCACCATCCGGAGCTTCATCAAGTCCACTGCGCAAAAAAAACAGCGCAAAGAGAGCCCGATGAAAAATCCCAGACCTTTTACTCGCTTTTTTTTATTTTTATTGTTGATTGCAATCTACACAACCAGCTGCTCAGGATTTTCAAAAGATGCAGACTTTTTTAATGGCAAGACGGTGACAATCGTGGTACCGCATGGCGCGGGCGGCGGGATGGATGCCTACGCGCAACTGATTGCCCCTTTCCTGCAAAAATACCTGCCTGGTTCCCGGGTGGTGGTAAATACTATCCCGGATGCCGGCGGCCTGGCCGGAAAAAACCTGGTTTTTGCTGCCCAACCGGATGGGTTGACCCTGTTATTTACCTCCGGGGCGGGTACTTTGCTGGCCGAATGGGCCGGGCAGCCTGATGTACAATACCGCACCGCCGAATTTTCCTGGCTGGGACGCATTAACGCCGAAGCGCATATCATGGCGGTTTCACCTACTTTCAAATATTTGCAGCTCGCAGATATCATTAATGCCGGTAAATTATCGATGAGCTTCGCGGGGGTAAGCACCGATGATTATTATGTCGCGCTGGTAACTGCTCAACTGCTGGGTTACAACGTGCAAGCGCACACAGAATACCAGAGCACGGATGATGCCAGCCGGGCTTGCGCGAAAGGGGAAGTCGATGCCATCCAGCTTTCCAATTCCAGCATTGAGCCCCAAATCATGGCCCAAACGCTTGTTCCCGTCGTCAGCTTCAGCACACAACGAGCTGCCAACCTGCCAAACACGCCCACCATTCTTGAAATCGTGCCCCCTGACAAGCAAAAAGTGGCACTGGCCCTGGTGCAAATTTACCAGCTCGACCGCAACTTTCTTGCCCCTCCCAACATGAGCGCCGCGAGGCTGCAAACCCTGCGCGAAGCTCTCGACCAGGCCATGGCTGACCCAGAACTTAGAAAGAACATGGAACAAATGGGCCGGCCGGTGGATTATTTGCCCGGTGCTGAAACCGAAAAACTGTTTCAAAACATCCTGGCCAGCCGGGAACAAATCCAGCCGCTCGTATACAAGATCATGTTGGATTCAAATTAATGCATTCCTCTCCGGATTCTGCAAAAGATAAAACCCCACAGGGTTCTTTCGTACAGCGCTCACGGGCTGCCATTTCAAGGTCCATCTTCCTGAAGCTGCTGGTCACCTTGATCACAGTGGTACTGCTGCCGGCGCTCATCATCAGCGCCATTTCGGTCTGGTCCAGCTATCGAATTGCCCAGCAGCGAGTTTTGGACCAGCTTGAATCAGTCGCCACGCTAAAATCAGCCGAAATCGATCTTTGGACCGGGATGATTTCCACAGGCATCGATGTGATGCTGCATGAAAAAGATGTAAACACCTACGCAGCGCCGTTGTTGATGGGAACGCTAACCGGCCAGTCCGGCACGCTGGCCCAAAACCACCTGCGTCAGGACATGGAAATCATCAGAATAAAAACAAAGCTTTTCACCCATGTCTGCCTGATCGATATGCGCGGCAGGGTCATCGTTTCAACCGATGTCAGCCAGGAAGGACATGACCTGAGCGACACGATTTTCTTCAAGGCCGGTTTGCAAAAAAACTATCTGAGCACACCCTTCCAGGTTGCGCCGCAAGATCAACGCCTGCAAATCGTGGCGGCCCATCCACTGGTGGCACCTGGGCTGGGCGTGTTTGGCGTCCTGGCAGGTTACAGCGACATCACCACGTTGGACGGCATCATGCAAGAACCAGCCGGGCTGGGCCAAACCGGAGACAGCTACCTGGTGGGCGCCAACTATCAACCCATCACGCAGCCTCGTTCACTGGCGGGTCAACAGGCAGCGCCGGGAGTGGTTATCCATTCAACCGGCATTAACCTGGCTGTCGAAAATAAGATCCGGGGCAATGCTCTCTACAACAACTTTGCTGGCGTACCTGTTTTGGGAGAATACCATTGGCTTCCGGCCTTGCAAGTGGCTCTCGTGGTGGAACAAGACCAATCCGAGGCCTTTGGCTCACTGGTCAATACACTTGCAGTTGACCTGATCGTCTCGCTGCTGGCGGTGCTGATCGCCGTGATCGTGGCTTTTTATGCGACCCGCAGCATTTCAACCCCCTTAATGACGCTCTCGGCTGTCGCTTCAGAGATCGCTGCCGGCGACTTGCAGCGAGTGGCAGAAATCGATCGCAAGGATGAGATTGGTCAACTAGCCCAGGCGTTTAATCGCATGACCGGACGGCTGCGCGGCCTGATCGATGATCTGCAGACCGACCTGAAGGAACTGCGGCGCACAGAGACAGCCCTGCGCGAAAGCGAAATCCGCTTCAGGGCTGTCTTCGAAAGCTCAGTGGATGCGATCGGGGTCTCAAAGGTTGGCATTCATACCTTCGCCAACCCGGCTTACCTGGCCTTGTTTGGATATGAAAGCAACGCTGATATCATCGGGAAACCCATTCTTGACTTGATAGCGCCTGAAGAACATCCCAAAATTCGCGAATTTGTTCACCAGCGGGCAACGGATGGAACCGGGCCATCTGCTTATGAAACACAGGGATTACGCAAAAATGGCGAATCGTTCGATGTGGATGTCAAAGTATCCACCTTTGAACTGGATGATTCAATCTACACACTGGTGATCATGCGGGATATCACCGAGCGAAAACGAGCCGAACAAAAACTGCGCGAAAGCGAGGCGCGTTTCTCCACCGTCTTCCATGCCAGCCAGGAGGCCATCAGTATTTCTCAGCTTGCAGATGGAGTCTGTATCGATGCAAACGATGTTTTTTGTAGGCTCTTTGGGATAGAACGCGAACAAATCATCAACCATACCGGCGCAGAATTAAAATTGTGGGTAAATCCGCAAGAACGCGAGGCCTTCTATCATACCTTCCAGGAGCAGCAACAGGTAACCGGGTTTGAAGCCCAATACAGAACCAGTTCTGGGCAAACCGGTTTTATGCTGGTTTCAGCCAGCATCATCAACCTGACCGGACAGCAATGCATGATGCTCTCGGGAATGGATATCACAGAGCGCAAGAAAGCCGACGCTGCCCTGCAGCAAGCTCACTTGCAATTGGAACAACGCGTGATCGATCGCACTGCTGAACTGAACAATGCCAACCTGGCGCTTGAAAAAGCCGCCCACCTGAAAGATGAATTCCTTGCCAGTATGAGCCATGAACTGCGCACCCCGCTGACGGGCATCCTGGGCCTGTCAGAATCGCTGCTCATGAGAGTTTACGGCGATTTGAACGAAAAACAGACCAGCTCCGTGGATAATATCCACAAGAGCGGCGAACACCTGCTTGAATTGATCAATGACATCCTTGATCTTTCCAAAATTGAGGCCGGAAAATTTGAGCTTAATGTCAACCTGTTCTCACTGGGGAACATCTGCCAGAGCTGCATCCAGCTCACCCACAGCATGGCTCAGAAAAAAAATATGCGCGCCAGCTTGAGCATGGACCCAACCTATATAGTCCTGAATGGCGATGCCCGCCGATTGAAACAAATGCTGGTTAATCTGCTCAGCAACGCCATCAAATTTACGCCTGAGGGTGGCGGTTTTGGAATCGAGGTCAAAGCCTTGGAACACGAGCGCCAGGTCAACCTCACGGTCTGGGACACCGGCATTGGCATCAAGTCGGAAGATTTCGCGCGCCTGTTCCAGCCCTTCATCCAATTGGATGCGCGCCTGGCGCGTCAATACGCCGGCACCGGGCTGGGGCTTTCGCTCGTCAAACGCCTGGCCGAAATGCACGGCGGCAGCGTGGCTGTGGAGAGCGAGTTTGGCAAAGGCAGCCGCTTCACCATCAGCCTGCCCTGGCTGCCGGACGATTCGCAGGCGGCAGTTTCACCCGTTGGCACGACCGCTGCCAGCCCATCTCTACCCGTCTCAGGCGTCGCCCAAGCTCAACCGGAGCAGGTGATCATGCTGGCTGACGATAACGAAGACTTACGCGTTATGCTGTCCGATTTTCTGACTGTCATGGGCTACCGGGTCATCACGTTCGGCAGCGGCTCTGAGCTTGTCGAAAAAGTTGCCGATCTCTTGCCCAACCTGATCTTGATGGATATCCAGATGCCCGGCATGAATGGAATTGAAGCCATCAAGCGCATCCGTTCGCGTTCCAACCAGCAGGTTTCAAGTCTGCCGATCATCGCCGTTACCGCGCTGGCCATGTCCGGCGACCGGGAACGCTGCCTGGCAGCCGGGGCGAATGAATATTTGAGCAAACCACTCCAATTGGGGAAATTAATGGACACCATCCAGGCCCTTTGCCAGGGCAATGGCTAACACAGCGCCCCCCGTCATTGCAAATGCCACAACCGGCATGCTACAAGTGCGCCGGGCTTCCTTCACCGGGGCTGGTTTGCCCAGACTACCTGGTTTCGACCAGCCTGTTTGGCTTGATACAGGGCCGCATCTGCGCTGGCTAATAATTTGTCCAATTCAAAAGTACCGGCGCCAACCGAAGCAACCCCAATGCTGATCGAAACGAACAACTGCCCCGCAACCGTTTCAATCCCAGTGGCAGCCACCTTTTTGGATAATCTTGCAAAGATGTTTTCGCTATTTTTATCACCCGTCTCCGGCGTAATCACCAGGAATTCATCACCCCCCAGCCGGCCAAAATAATCATACGCTCTCATCTGGCCGGCAATGATACTGACCAACGCTTTCAAGACTTCGTCCCCGGCCTGATGTCCGTGCATGTCATTGATCTGTTTGAAGTGATCGACATCAAAAAAACCGATCCCCAGCGGGATCGTCCCGTCATTTGTGCGCGCCCGCCGGACGCGCGCGATTTCTTTTGTGAGCTGCTCCAGAATGGCTCGCCGGTTAAGAATACCTGTCAGGGTATCATGCATAGCCAGATGGTTGAGAGTCTGCTGGGTCTCGAACAGACTGGTTTGCAGTTCGATGGAACGCTGACCGACCCGGATCCGGGCATACAGTTCATTGCGGTCAAAGGGTTTGCCGATGAAATCATTGGCCCCGGCTTCCAACCCTGAAAAGACATCCTCCTTTTCATCCTTGCCGGTTAATAAAATGATGTAAGGGGGCTGCTGACCACCCAGAGCGCGTACGCGCCGGATCACATCCGGCCCGTCCAGCCCCGGCATCATCCAATCCAGAATGACCAGCCGCGCAGCCTCCGGCTGCTGAAGCACATCCCAGGCGGCCAACCCATTATCAACCGCCCGGACGTCGTAGCCCCATTTCTTCAGGACCCCGCTCAAGATTGTACGTTCGGTACTGTTATCTTCCGCAATCAGGATGCGCATAACTGCTCCAATCCTTTTCTTCATCTTGAAAAACCGATCGTGATAATGCTGTTCGAAACTTACAGCTCTCTTTTCAAAGCCTCGGCCAAACGCGCAAATTGTGAATCCAATTCACCCAAACGTTCCCGCAAGCTGTCCAGATCACCATGCTTGCCAAATTTTTCCATCTCATTTGCGACCGCCCGCAAAACCTCACCACCCAGCACCGCAGACGAACCTTTGAGGCTATGAGCCAGCCGCGTTGAGCTTTTCACGTCATTCTTTTCCAGAAATTCTTTCAGCGCCTGGATTTGAAGTGGGGTTTCTTCCAAAAAGCTGTTGATCGCCAGGTGGATCAGGTCCTGGTCGTCCATCAAGCGATCCATCATCCCGGCCCGATCGAACACTGGCAAGCTGTCGATCACATTCTGTGTTTCCGGGTTGGCGGTTTCAGCCTGGACAGGCGCTTGGGATGGGCAGGATGGGTCTATCCCCGGCTGCGGTAGATTCAGCCAATGATTTATGGTGAGGGAGAGTGTATTTGGTTTAACCGGCTTGGAGATATAGTCGTTCATGCCCGCTTCCAGGCAGCGCGCGCGGTCTTCTTGCATGGCATGCGCGGTCATAGCCACGATTGGAATATTGTGGTTGAGTACCGCAGATTGAACATCCCGGATTCTGCGGGTGGCTTCCAACCCATCCATCTCGGGCATTTGCACATCCATCAACACCAGGTCATATGGAATATCGGTCAGGGCTTGCAGCGCTTCAAGACCGTTGGCAACGGCATCCGCTGCCAGACCAAATCTTTTCAGAACGCCCAGGGCCACCTGCTGATTGGTGATGTTATCTTCGGCCAGCAGGATACGTGTTCCGGGCTTGACGGCGATTGGAGTGATTTCGCGGCGCGAGCCGCCGGTCGCCATCCTGCGGATATCCGCCGGATGGGCTTTCCCGGCCAGGATGAGGCTCAAGGTATTAAAGAGATGAGTGAACCGCAATGGTTTGTCCAGATGGGCAGCGAAGCCAATTTTTTCAAACAGGCGGGTATCGCCTCTTGCTCCCAGCGAAGACAACAAGATCAGGTGTGTCGACGCCAGAAGTTTGTTGTTTTTGATGGCTTCCCCAAGCATTGCGCCATCCATACCCGGCATTTGCATATCCAAAATTGCGATTTTGAAAGCATCGCCCTGCTCCTGGGCAGATGCCAACGCGATCAGCGCTGATTTGCCGTCAACCGCTCGCGCAGGTCGCATGCCCCAGGACAACAACCGAATATTCAGGGCTTCGCGAGCGGTGGCGTTATCGTCCACCACCAGGATGCGGATACCCTTCAGACTGGCCGCGACTGGTAATTCACTAAAGCTGGCAGGCTTGCCCACAGGTTGAAGCGCCAGTTGGATCTTAAACCAGAATTCTGTTCCGGGGTGTGCCTGGTCTGGTTCCAACCCGGGTAAATCCTGGGATTCAGATACAGAATGGGGTGGCTGGATTGGACCTAGACTGACAGCGCTTTTCACACCAATTTCCCCACCCATCAATTCCACCAACTGTTTAGAGATTGCCAACCCCAAACCTGTGCCGCCATATTTCCGCGTGGTCGAGGCGTCAGCCTGGGTGAACTTATTGAAAAGCAGCCCAATTTTTTCGGATGGGATCCCGATGCCTGTATCGCGGATCGAAAAATGCAATCCAACCGTATTCGGAAAGCGAGTTTGTGCCGGCCTTTCCAGCATAACGCGAACGGCAACTTCGCCGGTCGGGGTAAATTTGATGGCATTGCCCAGCAGGTTGGTAAGGATCTGGCGCAGCCGCCCTGGGTCGCCCTGCAAGCGGGCCGGCACATCCGGATCGACGATAAACAAGAGTTCCAAACCTTTTTCGTGGGCCCGCAAAGCCAGGCTGTCGGCAAAATCATCCAGCAAATCCAATAAATCAAAATCCAGCAGTTCCAACTCCAGTTTTCCGGCCTCAATTTTGGAGAAATCCAGAATGTCATTGATCAAGCTCAACAGTAATTCCGCGCTGGAACGGACAGTTTCAGCATAGCGCTGCTGTTCTTGGGTCAGGTCGGTTTCCATCAGCAGACCGGTCATACCGATCACCCCGTTCATGGGGGTGCGGATTTCATGGCTCATGTTTGCCAGAAACTCGCTTTTGGAAGAATTCGCCATTTCTGCCTGGATGGCGAGCTGATTGGCGCGGGTGGTCGACTCTTCCAGCAAGCGATTGGCCTGCATGATTTCGGCCTCGGCCTGTTTGCGCTCGCTGATGTCTCTTTGGACAAAAATCCTGCCAACTGCTTGCCCGGCGGAATTTTGTAAAATGGTCGCATTCGAATCAATAAAAAAGCGGCTGCCATCTTTTTTAATGGCCAGGTATTCTGCTAACCCAGATATTTGCCCAATCTGCAGTTTTCGCATTTGATTCATTAACAGTTCGTGCGAGCATGGATCAATAAATTCAAACAGATTCCTTCCTATAAAGGAATTCTTCTCAGCCGGTGTGTAGCCGTACATGCTGGCCAGCGTATCCGACATAAGCATCATCCTGCCATCCATACTGGACATGCCGATCCCGCTGGGCGATGAATCAATGATCGCTTTAAATTTCGCCTCGCTTTCCTTAATAGCAGTTTCGGCTTTCTTTTGTGCAGTGATGTCCATGATGGAAACAATGACCTTGGAGAGATCGTTTTCATACCCTGAAGCGACGGCCCAGCTCAAATTAGCGGTGATCAGTTTGCCGTCCAGAGTTCGGTTAATGATCTCTTTTTCAATTCTCATTTCTCCCGCAGCGATCTGAATCAATTCGTCGCGGAAATCTTCCCGGCCTTCTTCAGGAAAGAGGCTTGCGATGTTGCTGACCAGCTCGGCTTTGCTGGCAGCCCCATATAAGCACAGGGTGGCTTTATTGGCATCAACCACCTGTATCAGTCTCGAACATTCTGCCACCACTTCGGGGTGATCGAGAAGATAGGCCCTGAAATCCTGCACACCCTCCGCGCGTAAATTGTCCAGGCGCTGTTTGACAGCCGAAAAAACCTTGATCCCACAGCGAAATGGGCGAATCATCAAACAAACTGCGGAAGCTTGTTTCGCTTTCGATCAGATCAGCTTCAATCCGTTTGCGCTCGCTGATATCGCCCAGCAGCCCATTGATCAGCAAATTGCCGGAACCATTATCCGCATTGACAACCCCGCGATCGCCTATCCAAATCAGACCATGCTCACGGGTCTGAATCCGGTACTCGCAGTTCAGCACATCCCCAAGCTTCAACGCTCGGATTTTGGCACGCAGCAGCTTGAGATCCTCGTCCGGGATGAGACTCTGCCACAGCTCTTGATCAGCGATTAACTCTTCAGGGCTGTAACCGCACAGTGCCTGGATGTTGGGACCCAGGTACTGCCAGCTGCCCCCGATTTGATCGGTGTACATGACCTCCGGGACTTGTTCGACCAGTTGACGATACATTTGTTGGCTTGCTCTCAGCGCAGCTTCGGCCTGTTTGCGCAGCAGCAGCAGCCCAACCTGGTGAATATAAATCGAAACCAGGTTATCCGCCTGAAAAGGTTCTCCGGAATACATTAAGATGGTGAAATCACCCAGCAGATTTCCGTTCGCCAATATTTTCGCGACCACCGTTTCGCCCGGGTGGAATATCCTATTGACCAGAGCCATAGTGGCCTGGGGAATCACACTCCCACTCAAATCCAACAGGGAAGGGAAACGGGTGATGGTCTGACCCCTGGTTTTAACCGCCCAGATTTCATCACGCGGCCATTTTTTCCCATACAGGTCAAACCCCAGCAGGGCGGTCGCTCTGCGGAAATGCCTGCTCAACCCGGCGACAGCCACGGTTTGGAAATCCAGCCCGTTTTCATCAAATAGGTTGAAAACGGCATATTTCCCACCCGAAATTTGTAAAATATCATCGGTTATTTTTTGATAATTGATGATCGATTCAGAATCTGCCAAAAACTCTTCCGAGACCAACAGCAATTTTGCCAGGGCTTCTTTTTCTGTTTTTAAGGCTTTTTCCACTTGAGTGCGGTCGGTGGTGTCATGCAGGATCGAGAACAAAACCAATTTTCCGTCATAATCAATCGCGGTGGAATAGACTTCCACATTTCGGATGTCGCCGCAAGCCAATTTGTGCCGGAACTGAAAATAGTTTTTCTGGCCGGCAAGCGCGCGACCCCGTTCCAGGGCCAAATCTTTGGGATCCTGGATATTGATCTCATTGATCGACATGGATTTGAGCTGTTCGACAGGATAGCCATAAAACTGGGCAGCGGCGTGGTTTGCATCCAGGATCTGGCCTGAGCCTGGTTCGATCAGCAGCATGGTGGCACTGTGATTCAGGAACATGCTGTGGAACTGGTTTTCTCCATCCCGTAATTTAGCCTTTTGAAGGGTGACGAGTTTATCGGTGCGGTAGAGCAGGACAAAGGTAATACCCAATACCAGCGCCAGCAGCACCGGGATGATGGCTTGAGCCATGGCCATGCGTTGGGTAAAGGCTGCCTGGTCGGAGGTAATATCGATCAGAAAGAGTAGATCTCCAATATCTTTTCCCGAGGCGTCTTGCAAGGCTGCGGATGCCAGCCACCAAGCCTTCCCCGCGCTGGATATTTCTGCGCCCGGGTTGCCCTGGGTTTGTGCAGCACTGATTTGTTGGCCCAGAACATTGAAAGCTACAGAGGGCCAACCCTCTGAGCTGAAGATCACCACGCTGTTGGGAAAACGCTCCCAATCAGATTGTCGTTTGAGGAATGGCAGGTTTGCTTCCCATTGCGCCTGGTTCAAGATATTCTTGTGGATAACGACCGCCAACGGCATCCCGGATAGAGTGTTCTCGGCCAATAACAGGTCATTGAACTGTTTGCTCAATTCCACATAACCGGCCAGCCGTCCATCCAGGAAGACCGGCTGCACTGCCTGCAAGCTGAGCGTACCCGCCGGCCCCAGCTCCAGACCCGAGGCTGCTTTTCCGCTGCGCTTTGCCTGCAGGGCTGTGAAGTTTTCAAGGCGGTCACCAAACTTATCGGGCGCGTCCAGCCTCAACACGGTCACCAGGTTCTCGTCAAGAAAAGAGAATGAAGTGATCTGATGTTCGGTCTGCATGCTCTCGAAAGTCGCTCGCCAGTCCGCCAAAAGGCGCCCGCTGTCACGCTGGCTCAAGGCAATTTGCAGGTTTGAATTTGAAGTGATCAGGGTCTGCAATAATGACAGACTCCTGAGCTGCTGCTCCTGGGTGCTGCTCAGGACGAGATGTACCTGGGAGATATTGGATTCAATTTTTGTATCCAACAGGCGCTGCTGCTGTCGCCAGAACAACAGCATGAGCCCAACCAGCAGCACCAACAACATGCCGCCCAGCGGCAGCAGCAGTTGGGTCAATATCGATTTATAGCTAGAGTTGATTTTGCGGGTGACGGCCAGAGCAGCTGCGGCGCCGATCAGCAGCACCAGGAACACCCCCACCGGCAGGGCAACGCCTGCGGCCAATTTCCAGGCCCAATCGCCAAACGCCATGTCAAAACCTGCCACAGCACTGACAGTTCCGCTGAGCGGATCAATGATGGGCAGCAGCGCAGAAACCCAGACTCCCCTGTTATCGATGCTTGGGCCGTTCACGCTTGCAATTCGGGTGTCAAAAACACGCGCTATTTCAGCCGCGATTTCGGTTCTGATCTGCCCCGGGGCGGCATAATCTGGCGAGCCGACCGGTTCAGAAGCGGTCAAATAGAAAACTGTACCGTCCGGTTGGCGTCCCAATAGATACACGAAACGATATTCTGGATGAGCGGCGACCGTTCCGGCGAATTGCTGCTGAATATTTTGGTACACAGGCGCGCCCAGGTCGGCGGGTGTGCCTGTCAGGGCATTGACAGAGACACTATCGATGCTTTGGAATAATTTCTGGGCCTGATCGAGCAGCTCGGCCCGCAGCTGCTGGTCTGCGCGAATTAACAACCAGCCACAGCCGGTCAGCCCGCCCATCAGGACGATAACCAGAATGTAAAATGTCAGGTTCGCTTTTTTTATGGAACGCAATCGCTTGATCATATTGCAATGGATATCAGGCAAAAGCCCTGGGGTTGTGCGCGATCAAGGGAAAAAGACAATGCAAGGGGCCCACATGCCGGGGTGTCAGCCTTGAAAATAGCCAATGATACCGAGATACTATATCTCAGTTGGTGAGCGGCTGACGTAGACTTTTATTTGGGAAATATTGAATAATTCCAACAAATTACATGATCCGACAAGAGCGACCCCCTGCTGGTATAATCACTGCGACTTATGAAAACGCTTCAACGCCTTCTCCTGCTGTTCCTTGCCGGCCTGATACTGACAGCCTGCGCTACCAACAGCGGGTTGTGGGGCGTACTCAACACACCGACACCACCTGCCAGCCAGACCCCGCTGCCGCCCACCCTCACTCCTCGCCCCAGCCTGACACCCACCCTTACCATCACACCGCTCAAAGTGCTGCCCATGCCGGGCAGCCCCACTCCCGGCATTCTGCCCACCCAACCGCCACCGCCCACAGCGCTGCCGCTGCCCGTCACAGACACGCCCAACCCCAACCCGTCCGCCACGCTCCCGCCCGTCAATACTGGCGGCCCAATGGATTCTTACCAGACCCAGAGCGGCGATACCCTCGCAATCATCTCGAAGCGTTTCCGGCTCCAACCCGGCCAATTCATCTCAAACACCATCCTGCCGCCGCCAGATCAACTCATCCCGCCCGGCACCCTGCTGCTGCTGCCCAAACCGGACCCTGCGGATGTGACCAGCCCGGGTCAACAAACCATCCCGGATAGCGAAATCGTCATGGGCCCCTCCGGCATCGGCTTCAGCACCATGAACTACGTGCTGCAGCAAAACGGCTATCTTTCCACCTTCAGCGAGTACGTGCTGAGCGGCGGCATGTTGACCGGCTATCAGGCCGTTGAACGCATCGCCCAGGAAAATTCACTCAACCCGCGCATCATCCTGGCCATCATCGAATACGAAAGCCACTGGGTGCTCGGTCAACCCACCAACCTGGCCCAGGATGACTATCCGCTCGGCTATATGGACTTCCACTTTCGCAAATTCTTCCGCCAGTTGATGTGGGCCTCCGGCACCCTCTCGGATGGCTATTACCGCTGGCGCTCAGGCGATCTGGCCGAAATCACCTTCAAAGACGGCACATCGCTGCGCCTCAACCCGAAGCTGAACGCCGGAACCGCCGCCATCCAATTCTATTTTGCGCAGACCCACACCCGCGCCGAATGGGATCAGGTCATCTCACCGGCTGGCTTCCCGGCCCTGTACACAAAAATGTTTGGCGACCCCGCCCTGAACCCGAAGGCCAATCAGCCCACCCTGCCGGAAGGCATCCTCCAGCCTACCCTGACCCTGCCGTTTGAACCCGGCAAGGTGTGGGCATTTTCTGGGGGACCGCACTCTGCCTGGGAAGAAAAAGGCGCCATGGCCGCGCTCGATTTCGCCCCCGCCGCAGACGAACACGGTTGTGTCAAATCAGATGTATGGGTGCTGGCTCCGGCGGATGGAACGGTGGTGCGAACCGCGCCCGGCGTGGTCATGCTCGATCTGGATGGCGACGGCAACGAAGAGACTGGCTGGGTGATCATGTTCCTGCACATCGCCACCGAAGGCAAAACCTTCACCAACAAGGAACTGCGAAAAGGCGATCACATCGGGCATGCCTCCTGCGAGGGCGGTTTTGCCACCGGCACCCACCTGCACATTGGCCGCAAATACAACGGCGAATGGATCCTGGCCGATGGCCCGCTGCCCTTCGATATGGACGGCTGGATCGCGCGCGCGGGCTTGGCTCCGTATAAAGGCACGCTCACCCGCGGCAACATCACCATCACAGCCAGCACATCAGGATCATTTGAAACCCGCATTATTCGGGATAAATAATCATGAAACGCGCCGCCCTGCTCAGATCCATTGGACAGATCAGTCTGTCCCTGGCGCTGATCGCCTCGCTCTACGCCTGCGATACCCCCGCAACCGCCGCCCCAACCCCTACCCACAAACCGCCGGTTTCGCTCTTCCCCACACCCGTGGCTGTTTTTACACCCCTGCCCACCCGCCCGCCCTTCAGCCCGGGTGAATTAGTCGATTACACTGCCCAGAGCGGTGACAGCCTGCCCGCCCTGGCGGCACGTTTCAACACCACCATTCCCGAGATTCGCACGGCCAACCCGATCATTCCGCAGAATGCCAGCAGTATGCCGCCGGGCATGCCCATGAAGATTCCGATCTATTACCTGCCGTTGTGGGGCACACCCTTCCAGATCATCCCGGACAGCCTGTTTGTCGATGGGCCGGCCCAGGTCGGGTTTGACATCAATGCCTTTATCAATTCCCAACCCGGCTGGCTCAAAAATTATCGCGAACAGTTGGGCGATGGCCCACACAGCGGCGCCGAGATCATCCAGCTCGTCTCGGCCAATTTCAGCGTCAGCCCGCGCCTGCTGCTGGCGCTGCTGGAATACTTCGGGCAGGCACTCAGCAGCCCGGATGTGCCCGCCTCGACTGCATATATCTTTGGCTACACCGATCAATTTCACCAGGGCGTTTACCTGCAGCTGGTCTGGATGGCCAATACAATGAACAATGGCTACTACGGCTGGAGGCGCGGAACACTGACCGAATTCGAGCATCCGGATACACGCATTGAACGTCCGGATCCCTGGCAGAATGCCGCCAGCGTTGGGCTGCACTACGCCTTTTCCCAGATCTATTCCTCGCCAGTCTTTGACCAGATGGCTGGCCCGGGGGGTATCGCCGAAACCTACCGCCTGCTGTTTGGCGATCCGTGGGCCAACCCGGCCGCCGTCATCCCCGGCAGCCTGTACCAACCTGAATTTCTACTGCCCTTTGAGCCCGGCAAGGGCTGGAATTATACCGGCGGCCCGCACACCGGCTGGGGCAAAGGTGAGCCGCTCGCCGCCATCGACTTCGCTCCCAATGGGGTCTCTGGCTGTGGTGAAACCAGCGAATGGACCACTGCAATGGCGGATGGCGTGGTGGTACGCTCGGAGCCGGGGGATATCATGCTCGATCTGGACGGCGATGGCAGAGAAGAAACCGGCTGGGTCATTTTTTACCTGCACCTCAGTTCACTTGACCGGGCCCCGCTCGGCGCAAAGCTGAAAGCTGGCGACCGAATCGGGCATCCATCCTGTGAGGGCGGCGAAACCACCGGCACCCACGTTCACATTGCCCGCAAATACAACGGCGAATGGATCCTGGCAGACAGTCCGATACCCCTTAATATGGAAGGCTGGATAGCCCATGATGGTACCGAGCCCTACCTGGGCACGCTGGTGCGCTTTTCAAAAATCGTGACCGCCTCGGACAAATCCCAGGGCTTCAGCGCCATATCATCCACAAGATAAGTGGCGACCCGCTCCCAACCTCCCCCATTTGGAGAGCACAAATGGGGGAGCGGTTTCCCCTCCCCTAAACGCGGTCTTTGCGTTTGGGGGAGGGCAGGGAGGGGGTCGCTCTTGCCAGGCTTATCGACTTTGTTGATAAACAGCCGGTTTACTGGTGATAGGGGCATCCCGCATAACCCAGATTCTCAGATCATCGTAACCGATTCGGATCGGGCGTACCGAAAGCAGGAAGTCCCTGACCACGCCAGAGCGTACAGTCACCTTGATCGGCAGATTTGTAACTTCATTCTGCGCGTTAATCTGCCGCATAATGCTGGCGCGCTGTTCCACTGTCCAAAAACCTGCCTGCAGCGGGGTCAGCCCGAGCACATCTTCCTTGCTAAAGCCAAGCGCAAGCACAAATTCGTTATTCACATCCGTGATCTTTTGCTCACCGGCTGACGAAATGAACATGACCGATTGCAGCATGTCGGTAGTCTGCGAAACATCCCGGGTGCGGGCGGCTTGCATGGTTTCTTCGATACGCTTCCGATCAGTGATTTCATGCAGCACAAACACACGGCCCGCCTGGCGGGAATTGTTAAACAGCGGCGTGATCGAAAGCTCAAAGATAATCACCGCGTCTCCAAAGGAAATCGCGAACTCCGTGCGCGTCTCACTCAAATCCCCAAATTTTGATATAAAATCCGGCCATTCCGCGAATACCACGGCGAACTTTTTACCAATCGCCTGCTCCTCGGCAATGCCGGTATATTTTTGAAAAGCATTGTTCATGTAAACCAACTGATCGCTGCCATCCAGCACAAACACACTGTCACGCATGCTTTGCAGCACCACGCCGCCTGCCACCGGCATCAGATTCAAGAACTGATAGCTCGTCGCCGCCCAGGTAAACGCCAGCCCGCTCAGGATGAAACCCAGGGGAGTCAAATCCAGACCCGGAAAGGGACTCAACCCAAACGAATACAGAATATTGGCAAGCCAGGGCATGGCAGCCCCGGCGATCACCACGGCTGCCTGGCGGCGGTAGACCTCATTGCCCGCCAACGCCCCACGGATAATCAGCACCGTGCCATAGATCAGCACTACATACGAAAAAACGATGTGCGCCCAAAAAGCGGGACCATGCCCAAGCTGCAGCGCCATGATCCCCGCCACAGCGCGCTGATTGAACGAATTCCAGATCAACAGATGAAGTTCGTTGGTCAGCGCCAGCACAAAAATAATGACAGGCTCAATCCATAACAGTGAAAAAAAACGTCTCAGCCATCCGCCGGTATTGGAATAATCCATCGCAAACAACAGCCAGAAGAGCGGCACACTCGCGATGCCGATATACTCCAGCTTTGCCCAAAAGATCTGCACCGACTGCTGCGCAGCCGCCAGCTCGAGGGCATAACCCAGCGACCATTCCGCCAATCCCAACATTAACCAGCCCATCGTGCGCATACGGGCAATGCTGCGCTGACGAAAAGCCAGGGCAGCCAGAAGTAAGGCAATTAAAAACGATACCAACAAAGCCACTGAATAATAGTTTAAATGAAAATCCATGTCATCTAATTCCTTCGGATGGGGTACAGATCAAACCAATGCCTCCATTATAGCGTTATTTTAAAAGACATACAGGCCCTGGTGCCTGCTGGTCGGATTCCGATAGTCCCGCTTCCAGCAATAATGCCGGTTTTAGCACGGCCACGAAAAAAAAGCTCTTCTTTGCGAACTTTGCGACTTTGCGCGAGTCCCGCTTTCAGCGCGAGGCGCAAACCCGGGTTTGACAATGCCCATTCCCTAACAAATACAATTGATTGACGATTCCACTGCAAAATACAGCTTTAGCACGAACGCATTATTCGTGAAATTCGTCCCATTCGCGC
>CAIMZS010000429.1 GCA_903846015.1 uncultured Anaerolineae bacterium
AATCGATGCAAGAATTATTCTGGATGCCTATACACCCGCGGGGCGTTTCTCAACTGAGATGAATGCACCCTAATGACATTCATGCTCGACCCGGCAAAAGATAATTCTGGCTTTTGCAACATAAATGAGTTTGGTGCATCTATTATGTATACAAAATCGATAAAAGGATAATATATGCCCAAAGAAGCTCCCAAAAATGCGATCAGATCTGCCGCTCAGAGACGCCGTCAACAGGGTAAGCTCAAAACAACAATCACCTTCAGTCTGATTGGCCTGGTGGTTGTTGCTATTGCCATCTTCGCGCTGACTCGCCCCCGACCTGAACCACTAAGCACTGCTCGTATGGCTCTCGATCCATTTTACGGCTCAGAAAATGCCAGAGTAACCATCATCGAATACTCTGACTACAACTGCCCATCCTGCCAGGCCTGGCATAATTCTGGGGTTCTGCAGAAAATCAGGGATAGCTATGGGGACAAGGTTCGCTTTGTCTGGAAAGACTTCCCGATCATTACATCAGCTTCCCCAAAAGCCGCCGAAGCCGGCCAATGTGCTTTGGACCAGGGCAAATTCTGGGAATACCATGATCTGCTGTATGCCAAATCCCCGGTCACCGGAATAAATGATTTGAAAGCTTTCGCCACGCAACTTGGGCTGGATCCCAACAAGTTTAATAATTGTCTTGATTCTGGCCAGAACAGTACAAAAGTGGACCAAAGCACCAATGAAGGGCATCAGCTTGGCTTTAACGGTGCACCTGCTTTTGTCGTGAACGGTCAAAAACTGATTGGGCCGCCTTCATTTGAAACCCTCAAATCGATCATCGACCCCATCCTGGCCATAACCAATTAACTCAATAATGCTATCCTTGTTTTTAGTGGAATGAAAACTGATGTGGAATCAACGCTTTAACCAACCTGACTATGTTTACGGCACTCAGCCCAACGATTTCCTGCATGCCATTGCGGCCAATGTTCCTCACGGAAAACTGCTTTCGTTGGGTGAAGGTGAGGGGCGCAATGCCGTCTATCTCGCAACTTTGGGTTACGATGTCACCGCTGTGGATTCATCTGATGTCGGCCTGGAAAAAGCCCGGCGGCTGGCCGCGGAAAAAGGCGTCAAAATCACCACCATCACAGCCGATCTTGGCGAGTACCAGATCCAGCCCGATAGTTGGGATGGCATTGTTTCAATCTTTTGCCACATTCCTTCAGCGATCCGGGTGCCATTACACCAGGCAGTTGTGCGCGGTCTGAAACCAGGTGGTGTGTTTGTCTTGGAAGCTTTTACACCCCGGCAGCTTGAATTGAAAACCGGTGGCCCAACATCTCCGGACATGCTCATGACCCTTGCCGGGCTGCTCCAAGAATTGGACGGATTGAAGTTCATCCAGGCTGTTGAGCTTGATCGGGATGTTGTTGAAGGCAAATTCCACACCGGACAGGCAGCAGTTGTCCAAATATTAGGGATAAAAATGGCCGGATAAATTCGTCCGATTATGATGCAGGCGGGGATGCCGAAATTCTTTTCCACTTCCAAAAGTGTGCGATTACGTTGATCTCCATCTCCGTGCCCTGGTAGGTGGGTTTGGGGTTTGTGCCGGTAAGCGGGCTGTTTACCGATTACACCCCTCTGTTCCCATTCATGGGGATACTGATGTTGGGGATTGCGGCTGGCAAGACGCTTTACCCGGATGGTCATACTCGCAAATACAAACTGCCCGATCTCTCGCGTTTGCCGGTCGTTCGTGCGCTGATCTGGGTGGGCCGGCATTCGCTGGCCTTATACCTGGCGCAGGAACCCATCAACCTGGCAGGTATCTCGGCTGCCGGGTAGTGCCAACGCAGCCGAGATACTAAAATTGAAGATGTTGGTTTATCCTGTGCGCCGGGTTTCTATTTCATGGCGGCCAGGATGATGATGGTGTAGATCTTTTTTTGCGGTTTTAGTTCGCAGGCCGAAATGGGCTGGTCTGCCGGGCAACTCGCGCCGGGAGCAGGCTCCCAACTGGCGCTGATCAACACAACTGCTGAGTCGCGATTCATGGCGATAGCCTCACCGGTTGGGCCGCTGGCCTGGTAGGCCGGCAGCTCACTAAAACCGAGGAAGGCGTTCTTCAGCTTGACAATGATCTCGCTGGAATTTCCAAATTCCTGCTCGCTGCCCGTCGCGGTTAATTTGCATCCCTGGCCTGTTTCAGCGGTGACATAATCATCAAACGGTGCGCTGGCTTCCAAAACAAAGGAGGCTGATAACTCCCGGGCTGCCATTTCCTGCAGCATTTGGCAGACCTCCAGTGTGACCGGCACGTAAGGTGTCGAGCCAATCGCGGGAATGGCTACCAGCAGGGTGTAGGCGAGCTGTTCCGTGGAATGCGATGTAATCTCGATGAAATAATTCTGGCTGATGGTCAGTGCGCCTTTCCATCGAACGGTGTCAGCGGTCAGCAGGCTGCCATCCGCGCCTGTCAGGCTGAAGCTGGCGGGGATGAGCGCCGCGCTATCCGGGCTGGCGGTGATTTCAACTGTCAGCAGCTGCCCTTTGAGTGCGCCGAAGACAAAGCGGTTGGATGCGCCTGGTTTCAGGCTGCCTGGAATTTGCGCCATAACTGCGCCCGGTTCAAGCTGGACGCGTTCGGGCTGCGCCGGGCTGTTTTCGGTCTGGGTGGCTGGGACGATGGTCGCAGTCGGGACGATTATCGCAGTTGGCCGTGCTAGAACCGGCACTGTCGGGACGCTGGTTTCTGTGGGCGTGGGTGGCAGGCTAGTCGGTATGCTTTGTGTCGCTGCCGGGTTTGCGCAGCTGGCAAACAAACAGGCGCATAACAACAGGACGATGATCTGGCAAATTTTTCGCGGTGAAGTTGGCATATTTAAATTCCTCTACTATTACACTCAAGTGGAAGCATCTCAAAGAACAGTATTTCAGAAATGACGAGGGCTGTTTCGAAGTGATCCAGATCACAATCATTAACACATTTCTTCATGCTTTTCTTCTTGCTTTCAGGCCTGTCATTGGTGTGTACATGAATCAACTTTGTATCGGTTTTGTTATTATCCTTTGCCTAAAAATACATTATATATTAGTTGCAAAATATCAAATGGATTTTATTCAATTGGCGTGACCGGAGTGTGACAAACTAAGCTTTTTTGGGGAGATGTGGATGCCCAGGTTTGAAATTGATCTCAGGAAGTGATTTTCGTCACGTTTGTGTCAAGCTTTGGATATATAATTATCTACAGGTGGGGATATTCGTGCTTCATTTATTAGTATAAAGCTTTCTGATTTTTTTTCTGGCACAGGCATTTTAGCTAACAATTCACTTTATCAATAAACTTGATTTATCAATAGTATGGCATCTTGCCGCCATTATTAGACTCAATAGATATTCAGTATCTTTTGTCTGAGAGTTTGGGCGGTTATTTGTATAATTTCGGGCTGGGTAGTAAGGTTACATTGTGATATCAAGCGGGTTTCACAACCCATCACTGGTAAAAAATAAATACGTGCAGGAGAATTTGCGCATGAAAATAAAAAAAAGAGCTTTTCAGCTTTGATTGAATTAACACCGGGATGTGAAATTTGCTTAGTAACGTCATCTGAATAATTTTCGCAAGGGAAACAACATTCGAAAAACGGCTTTCATCCCCTAAGAACTTTCATAATGGTCGCTGATCGTCGAATTTCAAGCGAGGAATAACATGTCTGGCAAAAACAAAATTACACGCCGTGATTTTATTAAAGCCACTGGATTGACCGCCCTGGGGGGGATTCTGGTGGCCTGCACGCCTTCAAGACCTTTTTCGTTGGCAGCAACGCCACTGCCCACAACTGGCGCTGCTGTGCAGCCCACATCCAGTGCTGCGGCTACTTCCACTGTGCTGCCAAACGAAAATAGCCAGCGTTTTGGAAGCACTGGCAAGCTGCTTTTCGTTGATTTGACTTCTGGAAAAATTCGCACCGAGATTCTTCCAAATGATTTATACAGGCTCTACCCGGGCGGAAAAGCGCTGGCAGCATATCTATTATTGAAAAATCAACCTCCCAACGCCGACCCACTTGGCCCGGAAAATGTGCTGGTTTTCTCGACTGGTTTGCTGACCGGCACGTCAATTTCTACAGCCGCCAGTTTCACTGTTGCGGCTCGTTCACCACTGACAGGCTGCTATGGTGAATCTGAGTCGGGCGGCTACTGGGGAACGGAACTAAAAAAAGCCGGATACGAAGCCATTGTGGTGACAGGAAAATCTGCTTTGCCAGTGTACTTACTGGTGAAGGACGCCCAGGTTGAAATCCGATCTGCAAATCATCTGTGGGGCCAATCCCCGGAATTTGTAGATCAAACCGTCCGCCAGGAATTAATGGATAATGTCGCCAGTGTCCTTCAGATTGGCCTGGGAGGCGAGAATCTGGTGCTTTATGCCGCAATTTCGCATAATATGCGTCATTACAATGCGCGATCAGGCATGGGTGCTGTGATGGGTTCGAAAAACCTTAAAGCCATCGTGGCGCGTGGCTCTGGCGACTTGACCGAAAGGTTCTTCGATGCGGCCGGCATTCTCAGTCTGAGCAAGAGTCTGTCACTGGGGGTGCAGGACAACCCGCAAAGTTTGGATTTGCAGGTCAGAGGTACGCCAGGGTTGACGAGCGAGATGGACGCGGCCGGGATTTTGCCGACACGCAATTTTCGCCAGGGCACTTTTGAAGGAGTCAACAATCTAGCCTGGGATGCGTATAAAAATAATTTATTCAAAGAACGAGGTGTCTGTCATGCCTGCGCAGTGGGGTGTAAGCGCGAAGCCGCCATCGATGCCCGCTGGAAAGTCAGCGGCGTATATGGTGGACCTGAATATGAGACCGTGGCTGGTTTTGGTTCAAACTGCGGTGTGGATGATCTCTCTGCCGTTGCAAAAGCCAACGAAGTGTGCAGCCGTTATATTTTGGATCCCATTTCAACCAGTGCAACCATCGCTTTTGCCATGGAGTGTTTTGAAAAGGGGCTGATCTCTTTGCAGGATACTGGAGGCGTGGACCTGCGCTTTGGAAATGCTGAAGCCATGCTGCAAATGATCGAATTGATCGCCAAGCGCAGCGGTTTTGGAGCGCAGTTGGCCGAGGGAACTCGCAGTCTCAGCAAAAAAATCGGTCAGGGCAGCGAACAATTTGCCATGCATGTCAAGGGTCAGGAATTGGGCATGCACGACCCGCGTGGCAAAGTGGGCGTAGGGCTGGGGTACGCGCTCTCGGAAATTGGGGCCGATCATCTGGCAAGTTATCACGATACCCTGATTTCCACACCTGATTCGGTCACATTAAAAAGTGTTGCGCCTTTGGGTATCATTGAAGCCATCCCGGCCCGCGAACTGAGCGCACGAAAAGCAGCCGCGTACTTTACCCTGGAAAACTGGAGCAGTCTGATCAAGACAATCGGTTTCTGCTATTTTGGCCCCGCACCGCGTGGTTATGTGCAGGTCGATCAGGTGGTGACCGCTGTGCGTGCAGCCACAGGTTGGGATGTAGGTGTAGGGGATCTGCTGCAGGTGGGCGAACGCGCCACCAACCTGGCGCGCATCTTCAACGTGCGCGAAGGTTTCTCGCGCAAGGATGACACCCTGCCAGAACGCTTATTTATGCCTCTTGAGAATGGCGTGCTGCAAGGCGTGGGGATCTCCAAATCAGAATTTTCAACTACCCTGGATGAGGTCTACCGCTGCAAGGGTTGGGATCCGACCAGCACCATTCCTTATAACGAACGCCTGGCGCTGCTGAAGATTGAATGGGCTGGTGTCCTGCTTTAAACACAAAGCAGCCACGACCGCCAGGAAAACCCTTTAAAACTTTGCCATCCTTGCATCTCGCGCGGTGAAAGAATTAAAACCGCAGGATGCAAGGATGGAATTAAACCAGGACAAGAAGCTTTTCTGTGAACGGGTTCCGGGTTGGGACCCATGACCTGCTGTCGAGATTGTCGCCATTTTATCCAATGTAGGGCTAATTTTATTGCTTGTTCTACAGGAAATCGCTTCTTTGCTTCGCTTTTATACCGCACAGCGGCCGACCTTATTCTGGTTGGGCGGGGTGTTTCCATCTTTTATGAATAGCATTATAACTTAGCAATTGATGCGTGCTTTGGTGGTGTCCATCCCCCGAATGGGGGATGGACTATTAATTTTTACCAATATTACGTCTGAAAAAGACAGCCGTTCCTGACATGGTATAATACTTCGATACATTTTTTTTTAAAGTAATTATTGGGTTTTTTTTAAGGAGAGCACCTTGGCATTTAATCCCATCAACTGGTTTCTGGGCTTTTTTTCATTGGACATCGGTATTGACCTGGGCACAGCGAATACGCTGGTGTATGTCAAAAACCGGGGGATTGTCATCAATGAGCCTTCCTGGGTGACAATTGAAAAACGCTCGCGGATTCCGATTGCAGTGGGGCAAAAGGCCAAGGAGATGATGGGGCGCACTTCCGGAAATGTGTTGGCAGTCCGTCCAGTGCGTGACGGTGTTATTTCAGAATTCGATGTAACCCAGGTCATGTTGAGTTATTTTATTGGCCAGGTGCATGAGCAAAGCGTGGTGCCACTGCCCCGGCCTCGCGTCGTAATCGGTATTCCAGCGGGCGTGACGGAAGTTGAGAAGAGGGCCGTATACGATGCTGCCATGTCGGCTGGCGCACGAGAAGCCTTCCTGGTTGAGGAGCCGATCGCGGCAGCATTGGGAGCCGGGCTGCCAATTGGCGAAGTAAAAGGTTCAATGGTAGTGGATATTGGTGGCGGTACAACCGAAGTGGCTGTTGTAGCGTTGGGTGGCGTGGTGGCATCTCGCTCTTTGCGCGTAGCCGGTGACGAGATGGATCAGGATATTGTTCAATATATCCGCAATAAATATAACTTATTAATTGGCGAGAGCGTGGCAGAGCAAATTAAGATGAAAATTGGCTCGGCTTACCCGCTTCCGCAGGAAAAAACAGTTGAAGCGCGCGGGCGTAACCTGGTCAACGGTTTGCCTGAATCGATCGAAGTCTCATCTGTGGAAGTGCGCGATGCCCTTTCTGGCTCAGTTCAAGTGATTGTCGACACCATTCGGGATGCCCTTGATGAAGTCCCCCCGGAAGTGATCGCTGATCTTATGGATACTGGTATTTGTCTGGCAGGAGGCGGCGCGCTCTTGCAGGGACTGGCTGATCGTCTGGCAGATGAATTGAACCTGAGGGTCTGGCAGGCCGAAGACCCATTAACTTGTGTCGCCCGTGGAACGGGTGTTATCCTGGGCGATTTCGAAAATATGCGCAGGTATCTTGTAGGTCTGGAGCGCGGCTCCACGCATCATAAAGCCTGATTTGAAAGCAGGCCGTGACGAACCTTTTCCATGAGAAATTTTTTTTCCCGTTCAGTCCAAACTACCATTCTTTTCCTGGTGGTAGCAGGCATCCTGGCACTGGCATTAAGCGGATCACTTGGTTTCATCTCCAATAATTTCAATTCCTTGCTTGTTTCAGCACAGGCCTGGATTTCCACGCGGTTTGTTGTCATCCAGGAATTTATCACTGTTCCACGCGACGTTGTGGCATTGCGTCAGCGCAACACAGAATTGGAAACGGAAGTCTCCCGCTTACAGGCGCAGGTAGTTCAGTTGCAAAATAGTGTTTCAGAAGCAGACGCATTAGCGGCACTGGTAAATTTCTCCCGTTCAAATCCTGAAAATTCTTATTCGGCTGCATCAGTAATTGGGCGCGACCCCAGCCCGTTTTTGCGGTATGTTATTATCGACAAGGGCTCGAATGATGGCCTGCGCCGTGGTATGCCGGTTGTTACTGATCAGGGCCTGGTCGGGCGCGTCGATGCCGTCATCAACAGCGCTGCCCGTGTTCAATTGATTACGGATACTTCGTCGGTGGTTAATATTCTGCTTGAAAAGGCCAAAAGGGAAGCTGTTTTGACTGGGACGGTTTCCGGGGACCTGGTGTTGGATCTTGTAGCTCAGGATGTTGCCATCCAACCGGGTGACCTGGTTTTAACGTCTGGACTGGGCGGTGGTTATCCCGCTGGTTTGATCGTCGGCCAAATATTGAACACCCGCAAACGTGATGCCGATTTGTTTCAACAAGCGGTCATACAACCAGTTGTGGATTTCACCAAGCTCAAAATAGTGCTGATCATTATCGATTTTAATCCTGTGGATATCACCCCGCTCGTCCCCGTGCCGTAGGAATGAAAAACCTGCTGGCATTTCCTCTTTTGGCGCTGGCTTTCATGCTCCAGACTGCCGTTGTCAGCCGAATTACGCTTCTTTCAGGCGAGGCTGATCTTGTTTTGCTGATCGTAATTTCCTGGGCATTACAAGAGCAAGTTCAGTCATCCTGGCATTGGGCCGCTCTGGCAGGTTTGATGGGGGCCTTTGTTTCTGGTCTTCCCCCGTTTGTTTTGCTGGGGGCTTATCTTTTGTCGGTCTTATTTGCGAGGTATGTTCTTCGTCAGATTTGGCAAAACCCCTTATTGGCATTATTCAGTGTTACTTTTTTCTCAACATTGATCCTGCATTTGGTGATCTATCTGACATTGGTATTTCGTGGGGTTGCGATTTCGGTAAGCGATGTTTTGACCGTCATCACACTGCCCAGTGTATTTTTAAACTTCCTGCTGGTCTTACCCGTGCACTCTTTTATCAGTGATCTGGCGCATTGGGTTTATCCTGTGGAGGATATGGTATGACTTCCCCTGTAGTTCCTCGAGGAAATATAGAACCCTGGCGAATACTGGCATTTTATGCCATATTGGCAACAGGTTTTGTTGTTTTGGTGGCACAACTCTTTAATTTACAGGTGCTGCAATATTCAAGCAATTTGGCCAAAGCCGATGAAAACCGCACCCGTGAAATTAGTGTTCCACCTTCACGCGGGATTATTTATGATCGTAATGGTTTTATTCTGGCCAGCAATATAGCCTCCTATAATATTGCCATCACCCCTGCAAATTTGCCGGGAGACCTGGCGGATATTCAAAGAATTTACCGTGAGCTTTCCGCTTTAATTGGAGTGCCAGTCAACAATGGCACGCTTGAAGATGCTAAAAATATTTCTTCTTGCGTCCCTGGGCCGGGCATCAGCCAACTTGTCGAACTGCAGGACACGATTGCGCCGTACAGCGCCACCCGCATCCAGTGTAATATCGGCGAAAAACAGGCCCGCATCGTGCGTGAAAGGGCTGTGAATTGGCCGGGGGTCAGCGTAGAGATCGAGCCGATACGCGATTACCCTACCGGGGCGTTAACATCTGCGGTAATCGGCTTCCTGGGTCCCATCCCTGCGCGTGATGAACAGCTTTATACCAAGCAGGGGTTTTTACCCAACCGCGATAAGGTCGGCTATTCTGGGCTTGAAGCCTATTTTCAAGATGAATTGGCGGGCAAACCTGGCAGCCGCGTGGTGGAACGTGATGTGGCTGGGCAGGAGCTTCGCAACCTGGCACCACCCATCCCGCCGGTTTCGGGCAACAATATTGTCACCACGATCGATACGCGTTTGCAAAAGGCTGCGGATGCGGCATTAATGGGTGAGATCAATTATTGGAATACTTACCTTGGCCGTATCCAAATTACCACCGGTGCTGTGATCGCAATGAACCCCAAAACGGGTGAAATTTTGGCGATGGTTTCCTACCCGACTTATGAAAATAACCGCATGGCGCGGATTATCCCGTCGTACTATTACAAACAGCTTTCGGAGGATCCCACCAAGCCGATGTTGAATCATGCCGTTTCTGATCAGTTCCCACCCGGTTCTGTGTTTAAGCTATCGACGGCAACCGGCGCGCTCAACGAGGGTGTGGTGAATTTGAGCCAAATCATCGATGCGCCTGGCGAACTGGTGCTGACGGAGTCTTTTTCTCCCAATGATCCTGGGCGCGAACGGCCCTTCGTCGATTGGAACCCGGCTGGGTTTGGGACGATTGATTTCTTGCACTGCATCGCTTACTCCAGCAATGTGTGTTTTTATAAATTGGGTGGCGGCTACAAAACCGAGATCAAGCAGGGTCTCGGGATTGAGCGCTTGCGGGAATATGCCCGCGCACTTGGCTATGACCAAAAATCGAACATTGAGTTAATGGGCGAGGCGCCCGGGTTGATTCCGTCACCGAAGTGGAAGCGCATCAATCGCGGGGAAAACTGGTCAACGGGTGACACCTATATTGCCAGCGTGGGCCAGGGCTATGTGCTTGCCACTCCGCTGCAGGTGCTGCTTTCGGCTGCCACTATCGCTGAGAACGGCAAGCATATTCAGCCAACGCTGATTAAGGAAATTACGGATATCAACGGCAAGGCGTTGGTGATCTGGCGTGATAATGATGGCGATCTTTTCAATCAGTGCAGTCCATTGGATAAAAATGGTAATCCGGTTCCAGGTTGGTGTGACACCGGTTTTAATATTTCCAATACGACGGTATTTAATATCTGTAAGGGTAATAACGCGAACGATGAAAAGGTTGACGGCTGGTGCGGTGTGGATGAAAAAGGGGGGGCTATTTTCCGTGAGGGCGCCTGGCAGCTTTCCCCATTTGTAGGCCATACCAGGTGGGACATTACAACCGATCCGCTCATCAATGATTATCAGTGTGACGGGGCTTACTGCACTCCCACTGGGTTAAAAAAGACAGTCAATCTGGATGTGGTCAAGAGTGTTCAAGCAGGGATGCGATTGGCGGTGACATCCGAGCCGACCGGAACGTTAAATGCCGTTTATGGCGGGCGAACGATAGAATTTACCACCCCGTTTCCGGTACCTGCGGCTGGCAAGACGGGTACGGCTGAATATTGCGATAACGTTGCTCAGAAGCTGAATCAATGCCAATTTGGCCGGTGGCCAACACACTCATGGACAGTTTCGTATGCTCCTTACGATAACCCGGAGATAGTTGTTGTCGCTTTTTGTTACCACGGCGGCGAAGGCGCAAGCGTGGCAGCCCCGATTGTACGCCGGGTATTGGAAGCATATTTTGAATTAAAGGCAATTGACACGGCTCAGCAAGGAACTGCTCCGTAGGGCTGTGCTATAATTTTAGGCTAATAATATATGAGTGATTCGTCTCTGGTGCAGATAAAAGGGTTGCGTGATGGGCTGCTGGTGTCGCTTGGCGATGCCGGTTGGCCGGTGGTTAAAAGCGCTTTGCTTGAGCGTATTGAGCAGCAGCCCGCTTTTTTTCAGGGCGCCCGGCTGGCGTTGGATGTGGGCAATCTGGCATTAAAATCGACCGAGTTGAGTGGGCTGCGTGACCAACTTTCTGACCATGGGATAAATCTCTGGGCGGTCTTGAGTAATTCGCCTTTGACCGAAAATACTGCTCAGATATTGGGGTTGGCTACGCGGATTTCCAAGCCGCGTCCGCAGACTGCGCCGACAGTAAAAGTCGTTGATGATGAAACCGCTTTATGGGTTAATAAAACGCTTCGTTCTGGCACACGCATTGAATTTGCTGGTCATGTCGTGGTTTTGGGCGATGTGAACCCTGGCGCGGAGATCATTGCCGGAGGCAGCATCATCGTGTGGGGACGTGTGCGGGGTGTTGTACATGCCGGTTCGCAGGGCGACCGCAATGCTGTAGTCTGTGCGCTGGATCTATCCCCCACGCAGCTTCGCATTGCCGGTGAAATCGCGGTCGCTCCTCAGCGCCGCAGCAAGCCTCAACCGGAAACTGTTCGTATTAAGGACGGCCAATTGCAGGCCGAGACATGGACCCAGAATTAATGTGGAGCAAAAGATGACTGCAAAAGTGATAACAGTGACATCTGGTAAAGGTGGGGTTGGAAAGACTACGACAGTAGCCAATTTGGCCGTAGCCCTGGCAGCAGACGGGAAAAGAGTTGTATGCATCGATGGTGACATCGGTTTGCGCAACCTGGACGTAGTCATGGGGCTCGAAAATCGTATTGTTTATGATGTTGTCGACGTAATCGAGGGTCGCTGTCGTCTTCGTCAGGCCATGATCCGGGATAAGCGCCTGCCAGAGCTTTTTCTGATCCCAGCCGCGCAAACCCGGGATAAAAATGCGGTTTCACCCAGCGATATGGTGAGGCTGTGTGATGAACTGCGCCCCGAAGTGGACTGGGTCTTGATTGATTCCCCGGCAGGGATTGAGCGCGGTTTCCGTAATTCCATCGCTGCCGCAGACAAGATTCTGATCGTTACCAACCCGGAGATGTCCGCGGTTCGGGATGCTGACCGGGTGATCGGTTTATTGGAAGCAGAAGAAAAAGCGGCTCCATCCTTGATTTTGAACCGGCTCAACATGAATATGGTCAGGCGCGGCGATATGCTCTCGGTTGATGATGTGTATGATTTGCTGCGCATAGAAGTGATCGGGATTGTACCGGAGGATGAAAATGTAGTGGTTGCATCCAACCGGGGCGCTCCCCTGGCAATGGAAGGCAAGAGTGTTGCCGGGCAAGCCTTCAGACACATCGCACGCCGCCTGAATGGCGAGGAAGTTCCCTTTATGAACTTTGAGTCGGTCAGTTTATGGGATCGTCTCAGCAAAATGGCGTGGAGGAAATAATATGAATTTCTTTGAACGCCTGACAGGAAAAAAGAGTGCCAACAATGCCAAAGAGCGTCTTCAACTGGTATTGATCCATGATCGCACCGATCTTACTCCGGCTGCGCTGGAGTCTTTGAAGGATGATTTGATTGCCGCGATTTCGAAACATATTGATATCGACCCTTCGAGTGTGAGGATCGAAGTAGAACATGAAGGCCGGGCGCAGCGACTGATTGCCGACATTCCACTGCGGGTGGCTTCGCGGCGTCGTTCAGGTTGAGAATGTTCTTGCGGGTGCACATCCATGCGCCGCAGGGAAATTAAGCATGCGTGGAGGTTCCTGGCGGCACTTTGATTTCTGGTTATTCGGGGTGGTCATCATCCTTGTGATCATTGGCATTACAATGATCCGTTCTGCGTTGGCAGGAAATTTTGAGTTAACGGTGACAACCCCGTTGGTAAACCGGCAGATCATTTTTGCCCTGATCGGTTTTGTGTTCTTATTAGCCACAGCCAGTATTGATTACCGCTTGTGGGCTTCGGTAAGC
>CAIMZS010000430.1 GCA_903846015.1 uncultured Anaerolineae bacterium
CCGCCCTCATCCCGGCCTTCTCCCCCGGGGAGAAGGAGAAACGTTCACCGCGTTGGCGGACCACCTAGCGCTGGATTGGCGATCCCAGTATTCTATTTCCCCTGCTTTTGAAGATCGTCAAAAAAACTGGCTTCTGCTTATTGACGTACAAAACACATTTTGTATCCCTGGTTTTGAGTTATTTACAGGTGGGCGCAGCGGTATTGGTGCAGTCGATGACAACCGTAGATTATGCGAATTTATTTATCGCAACCTGGCATCGCTAACCCGGATTTCCGCCACCCTCGATACGCATAAAAGCATGCAAATATTTCACCCATTGTTTTTTGTCGACCAGGCCGGGAATCATCCAGCGCCGTTTACCGATATTTACCCTGTCAATATTTCGACTGGAATGTGGCGATTTAATCCTGCCCTGGCTCCTCAGTTTGGCATCTCGGCTGAATATGGTCAGAAGATGGTGCTCCATTACGCCGAGACTCTCGCAAAAAAAGGAAAATTTGCTCTTACCATCTGGCCTTATCATGCCATGTTAGGTGGCATTGGCCACGCCCTGGTTTCTGCCATTGAGGAGGCGATTTTCTTTCATTCGGTCGTTCGCCTTTCTCAGCCTGAATTTGAGATCAAGGGAGACAAACCTTTCAGCGAAAATTATTCTGTTATTGGTCCTGAGGTACTCAACGGACCTGAGGGTGAAAGTCTGGGTTTGCGTAACCCGAAATTCATCGATCAACTAAAACAGGTGGATCGATTGATCATCGCTGGTCAGGCCAAGAGTCATTGCGTGGCATGGACGATCTCCGATTTGCTTGATGACATCCGCGCAACAGATCCTGGGCTGGCGAACAAGGTATACCTGCTTTCAGACTGCACTTCTCCGGTGGTAGTCCCAGGCGTGGTTGATCATACTGATGCGGCAGATAGTGCCTTCGCGAGTTTTGCTGAGGCAGGGATGCATATTGTAGAATCTAATTTGTCTCTGGAAGATTGGGTTGAAAAAAGCTAAATGTGGCAAGTTCGCTGGTACTTTGGGTCCTGACCCTATACTTGCCCTTTACCTTCAATTTTCTTTTCGTGCCCTGGTCCTTGCTCCAAATCTGCATCACTGTCCAGTTAGCCCCCGGTTCCTGTACGAGGCACTGTGCGCGGGAATGTAATTGCAATAACCATGTTCATCCTTCTAGGTTGACCTCGGTTATTGTGAGGTTAATCCGGAAATCATTGTTAGTTTCCGGTTCATATAATCAGCGTCAATCTTTGGTCTGAGGTTAAAATGTCAATTTTTGATGGAAAACGCCTGACGAACGATACTTTTAAACTTGATATCGAGCGTATGCGTAAAGGTTGGTACTCCGATAAGTATTTTGCCAATATCAACCACATGTTGGTCGCGCTCGCGGCTGATGGTTACACTTATGCAGGTCAACACCACAACTTGCCCACTCATATTTCGCCCGCCGATATTGCGGTCGGTGATCTCGAAGTTGAGATGCAGTGGTTCACACGCCGTGTAGGCACCAGCATTGTTGTTGGGGTGGACAAAGTTCTTGAGATGCTCAGGCACTGCACTGGCTATTATGACGGCGATAATTTTGTTGAAACCGCCGGCAAACTGCAGGTATGGGCGGTTCAGGACGGGGCGGTTGTTTCATCAGATGGTGACCCTTTGCATGTGCAGCCGGTTATTCGCGTTCGTGGGCGCTATCGTGATTTTGCATTGCTAGAGACGCCCACGCTTGGTATTCTGACCCGTTCCAGCCGGATTGCCACCAATGTTTATGAGACTTTTGAGGCCGCACGCGGGAAGCCCGTTCTATTTTTCCCGGCTCGTTTTGACCTGCATGAAGTTCAGGCCGCCGATGGTTATGCTTATAACATCGCACTCCAGCGTTTTAATGCCAATCATGCCAGCGACCTGGGCGCATTTATCTCAACAGATGCACAAGGTGATTGGTGGGGTGGCGCTGGCGGCGGAACAGTGGCTCATGCCGCCATCGCGAGTTTTCTGGGCGATACTGCCGAAGCGATGATGGCCTTTTCGCGTGTATTACCAGTCAATATTCCCCGTATTGCTCTTGTGGATTTTAATAATGATTCTGTTCGGGATTCCCAACGTGTTCTCGATTCTATGTTTGCCGAATACCGCCGGTTGATAGAAGCAGGTGATGAAACTGAAGCCACCAAATACAAACTTTACGGTGTTCGCTTGGATACAAGTTCGAGCTTGCGTGACGAGTCAGTCACGCCACTGGGCGACCCGGCTCTTGATCTGGGAGTCAATCCTCGCCTGGTCTTTAATGTTCGTCAGGGTCTCGATTCCGCCTGGAAACTCTGGAAGCTCGATGATAAGTGGAAGGAACCTGCGCGCGAATTTTGCCAGAATGTAAAGATTGTTGTCTCGGGTGGCTTTGCCCCCGAGAAAATTCGCCGTTTTGAGAAGCTTGGTGTCCCGGTTGATATTTACGCTGTTGGCTCATACCTGTTCAATAACAACGGCGCTACCGTTACCGATTTCACGGCTGATGTGGTGCGTGTTAAAGTCCATGGAGAATGGGTCGACATGGCAAAGGTTGGCCGTGCGTCGTTGGAAAACCCAAACCTGGAGCGGGTTTGGTAATTCAATGAATTCTTTCGGCCTCCGCGATAGTGCCCGTTCCAGCAGGGCCGATAGTGCCCGTTCTAGCAGGGCCGATAGTGCCCGTTCTAGCAGGGCCGATAGTCTCGGTTTCCCGGGAATGCTCTTGCCCTAACCTGCGGCATCATCGCAGTAGGTGTTATTCTGCAGTCCAATCGTCCTTGACCTTGCTCTAATCTGCGTAATCATCGAAATCAGCGTAAATCTGCGGTTCAGACACTTGTCCTTGCTCTAATCATGCGCATCCTTTGAGGTCGACTCCGGCTTTTGTGATGTTAATCCGGTTAATCATCGTCAATTTTAGTAGATGGGAGATCTGATGATAAAACGCCCCGCGTACCTGTTAACTCTGGTTGGTTTTACTGCTTTGTTTGTCCTTCTCTCACTCTTTTTTGTACACCCAGCTTTCGCCGAAGATACCCCGGCACCAACGATTGTCGCTATTCCCGGTACGCATCAGGATGAACTGGGTTGTACAGGTGACTGGCAGCCTGATTGCAAGAAGACTCTGTTGTCCTTTGATGCTGAAGACGATGTCTGGCAGGGTACCTTTGAGATCCAACCAGCCAATGATGGCGATAAAAAAGGGCCGCGCTACAAAGTTGCTTTGAATGGTAAATGGGATGAGAACTATGGGAAGAACGCTTCACGCGGAGGTGCAGATATACCGTTGGTGGTTGAAAACCCCACCAAAGTCAAGTTTTATTATGATCATAAAACGCACTGGGTAGCGGATAGCTTTAATATTCCGATCATCGTTGCTAGCGGTGATTTTCAAACCCAATTGGGCTGCAAAAAAGGTGAAGACGCTGGTTGTTTGCGTTCCTGGTTGCAGGATGTGGATGGCGATGGTGTTTTTACCTTTGTCACTCGCGCTCTTAAGGCTGGTAATTATTCAGTAATTCTTGCGCAAAACGAAGCTGCTGCAAAAGTATTGACTGATAAACGCTCATTTACCGTCCAAAAAGACGGAGACGAAATCTATTTTGGATACGATACTGTGAAAAAAGAATTTACACTCAGCACCACTGGCGCCCCGAAGGGAAATCTCGCCAAGCTTAAGGCTCATTGGGTGAGCCGTGATACTATTTTGTGGAATGTCCCTGGTTCGCCAAAGTATAGCTACTCTCTGGTTTATTCGCCCGAAGCTGTGCTTGAATTAAGCGCTGAGGGCATTACCGGAGGCACAGAACTTGGGCTTCGCTATGTGCCGGGTGGCCCCGATGCTGCTATTAAGGCCCGCTTTCCGGCCCTGGCTTCTTTTACAACGCTCCAACTCTCTCAAAAAGATCTGGACAAGGTTCCAGCTGCCTTAAAAGGACAGATTGTTGTAGTTATTAAAGATGCGTCTGGCAAAGTTGTGGATGTAACCGGTGTGCAAATTCCAGGCGTGCTTGATGATCTGTATACCTATTCTGGTGCATTAGGCGTTACCTTTGCGGATTCGAAAGCTACCCTGCGATTGTGGGCTCCCACCGCTCGGGCTGTTACGCTCGAGCTTTTTGCAGATGCAAACACACCAGTAGTACAGAAACTGCCCATGCAGGAGGATGCTGCTACCGGTGTATGGAGCTTGTCTGAGATTTTTGATTCGAAAGATCCGAAGGGTTGGGTCGGAAAGTTCTACCTTTTTGAGGTTGAAGTTTATGTTCCTTCTACTGGGAAGATTGAAAAAAATTTGGTGACTGATCCGTATTCGGTCAGTCTCTCCACCAACAGCCTGCGCAGCCAGATCGTGGATTTGACCAGCTCTGCACTCAAGCCACAAGGCTGGGATTCGCTTGATAAACCTGCGCTGGCGGCTCCAGAGGATATTGTCATTTACGAATTGCATGTGCGCGATTTTAGTATTTCAGATCAAACCGTGCCCGAAAATTTGCGCGGCACTTATGCGGCCTTCTCTGTCCAATCTTCAAATGGCGTGAAACATCTCAAGTCGCTGGCAACTGCCGGATTGACGCACATTCATTTGCTGCCTGTTTTCGATATTGCCAGTGTCAATGAGGATAAGACGACCTGGAAAACAGTGGATAATGCCAAACTGGCTATGCTGCCACCCAATTCTGATGGTCAATCTCTGGCAGTCAGTGCCATTAATGCCTCAGACGGTTTCAACTGGGGCTACGACCCCTATCATTTCACTACACCTGAAGGCAGCTATGCTACCGATCCTGAAGGTACCCCGCGTATCGTTGAATTTCGAAAGATGGTTCAGGCCCTTAATCAGAGTGGGCTGCGTGTGGTGATGGATGTTGTCTACAATCACACCAATGCCAGCGGACAGGATGAGAAATCGGTTCTTGATAAAGTGGTGCCCGGTTACTATCATCGTTTGAATGCTGAGGGAGTGGTGGAAAGCAGCACTTGCTGTTCGAATACAGCCAGCGAACATAACATGATGCGCAAGCTAATGATCGATTCGATGGTGATCTGGGCTCGGGATTATAAAGTGGATGGTTTCCGTTTTGACCTGATGGGACACCATATGTTGGCAGATATGCAAGCTGTACGCGCAGCCCTCGATGGCCTGACCCTTGAAAAAGATGGTGTTGACGGCAAAGCTATTTATCTATATGGCGAAGGCTGGAATTTTGGTGAGGTTGCCAATAATGCCCGTGGCATTAACGCCGTCCAGCAAAATATTGGTGGGACTGGTATTGGTGTGTTTAATGATCGCCTGCGCGATGCAGTGCGCGGCGGCGGCCCGTTTGGTGATATCCGCGAACAGGGCTTTGTCACCGGGCTTTATTTTCAGCCAAATGTTGTTGAAAAGCGCGATGCGTCTCAACAAAAATCGAAGCTGTTGGATACAACCGACTGGATTCGCGCTACGCTTGCTGGAAACTTGCAAAATTATCAGCTTGAGCGCGCCAATGGTGATAAGGTCCTTGCTCGACTGGTGTTGTACAACGGTTCCGCTGCAGCTTATACCCTTGATCCGCAGGAGAATATTGTTTATGTCTCTGCGCATGACAATGAAACCTTATGGGACATTCTGCAGATCAAGACTGCTGATTCAGTCAGTCTCTCTGACAGGGTGCGTATGAATAATCTGGCTCTCAGCCTGGTGGCATTCAGCCAGGGGGTGCCTTTCTTTCATGCGGGTGATGATTTACTGCGTTCCAAATCATTGGACCGCAACTCGTATAATTCTGGTGACTGGTTTAATAGAATCGATTGGACTTATAACAGTAATAATTGGGGTGTTGGTCTGCCATCTGAGGGTAGTGATAAGTGGGATTTGTTCCGCCCGCTGCTCGCCAATCCGCAATTAAAACCTGGAAAGGGCGAAATTACCTTTGCGTCAGATGTGTTCCAGGAATTTCTCAGGGTGCGCAAGAGCTCACCGCTTTTTCGGTTGCAAACCGCTGATGCTATTCAAAAATCTGTCTCATTCCTGAATACCGGCCCCAACCAAATCCCAGGCCTGATCGTGATGCAGTTGAATGATGCTTTGAATATTGACCCTGTCTACAATGACATAGTGGTTTTGTTTAATGCCAGTCCAGATTCTACCTCCTTCTCTGACCCATCTTTTTCCGGTCTTAGGTTTGAACTTCACCCTGTCCAGGCAGCCTCGACGGATGAAATCGTTCAGCTAGCAGATTTTGATCAATCCAAAGGCGCTTTTACAGTGCCTGGGCGTACCGCGGCTGTCTTTGTTCTGAGAGGTGCACCCGCACCTGTACCAAGCGCAACCACAGCGCTGATCGATACCATAGTTGCGACCGGGCTGCCCTCATCGACAGTCACGCCCCAGGTCACTGTTGTTCCAGTTACCCCCACCCCCGTAACAACAACGTCAACTCAAAACGCAAATTCTGGTTTGACGTTCATGGGGTTGTTTGCGGCTATCGCCGCCCTGGTTGGCGTAGCTGGATTTTTCTTGAGAAGACGGACATCTAAATTTGTAGATTGAAGTATTTTTATTTTTTACGCTTTTCCAACTCAATTTCCACGGTCTGTGGGCTGATGCCCCTGGCGGCCATCAATACAAGCACGTGATAGGTCAGGTCGGCGATTTCCTCCACCAACCTGGCGTCGTCCTGCGCAAGTGCTGCCACCACCACTTCGGTGGCTTCCTCTCCCACCTTCTGAGCTATGCGCGGCATCCCTTTTGCAAAAAGGGATGCCGTGTAAGATGTTTCGGAAGGATTACTCTGGCGATTTTGAATGGTTGCGTAAAGTTCGTTGATTTTCATGTTTTCCTTTTGCTAATCAGTGTCAATCTGCGGTTCAGGTAACTTCCAACTTTCGATAAAAGCATGAATTTTCCCCGGTGTGGCAGGCAGGCCCGGCTGGCCTGACCTTCACCAGGAGCGTATCACCATCACAGTCATACCGGATTTCGGTCACCGTTTGTATATTACCGGATGTGCCGCCTTTATGCCAGAGCTCTTGCCGTGAGCGGCTCCAGAACCAGGTCTCGCCACTCTCAAGTGTTTTTTGCAGCGATTGGGAGTTCATCCAGGCAACCATTAAGATTTCATTGCTGGCTTCATCCTGCACAACTGTGGTGATCAAGCCATTCGTGTCAAACTTTAAGTTTTCCATGCTTTCCTCTGTTTTCCTTCGCCTAGTGGCCGTGCCTGAACCGCAGATTTTTGCTGATTAAGATGATGGCGCAGATTAGAGAATGAACCGGGACTTTCGCAAAGTTATTGGTGAGATGCTCCACTAGGCCATACGGATTTTGATGCCTCTTCCCTGTAGATAGGCTTTAATCTGTGCCACGCTATATTCTGCATAATGTAACATCGATGCGACTAACGCGGCGTCGGCCTTGCCTTCGGTAAGCACATCAAAGATATGCTCAGGTGTTCCGCCTCCACCAGACGCGATCACCGGAATGCTTACAGCTTCGGCGATCAAACGCGTCAACTGTAATTCGTAGCCCTGTTTTGTACCATCTGCATCGATGGAATTTATGACCAATTCTCCGGCGCCCAGTTCTTCGCCACGTTTGGCCCATTGCACGGCATCCAGCCCCATCGCGCTACGTCCGCCGTTGATCACAATCTCATAACCTGATGGGATTTCTATCGTGGGCGTCACGCGCAGCACATCCATCGAGAGAACAACTGCTTGCGCCCCGAATGCATAAGACGCATCCGCGATTAACTGTGGGTTTTTAACAGCTGCTGAGTTTACGTTGATTTTTTCGGCACCTGCCAGCAATACAAGCGCACAGTCATCCACTGTGCGCAATCCGCCGCCCACCGAAAATGGAATAAATACCTGCTCGGCAACCCGTCTGACCACATCGATCATGATGCCACGCTGGTCGCTGGATGCGGTAATGTCGTAAAATACCAGTTCATCCAACCCATCCCGGTAATATTTTTGGGCTTGGGCAACCGGGTCGCCGATATCGCGGGTATCTACAAACTTGACGCTTTTGGCCAGTTTGCCATTGCGCACATCCAGGCACGAAATAATTCTCTTCGATAACATCGATAACCTTCCTTCCAAAGCAATACAGGGAATTAAATCTTCCAATTGGCAAAGTTCTGCAAAACCTGCAGCCCAACCGGTCCGCTTTTTTCTGTATGGAACTGTACAGCGAACAAGTTATCCAATCCGATTGCCGCCGCGAAGCTGCCGCCGTAGTCGCAGTTGGCATAGATATGCGCTGGGTCATTGGGTAGAGGGTAGTAGGAGTGTACGAAATAGAATTCATCGCCTGCTCTTAAGTGACCCAGGATGGGGTGCGATTGCGTTATGTCGACTGCATTCCAGCCCATGTGTGGTATTTTAAGGGTATGATCATCTAGTTGGAAGCGCAGGCATACGCCGGGCAGCAGATTCAGCCCGTTGGTATCGCCTTCCTGAGAGTGAGTCAAAATGATCTGGCATCCGATGCAAATGCCCAGGATCGGTGTTCCCGCTTGAAACGCTTCTTTTAGTGCGCTATCCAGCCCGCGCTCTTGTAGTACTTTCATGGCAGCCCCAGCATGTCCCACCCCCGGGAAAATCAAGCGTTCTGCTCGGCGGATAATATCGGCATCTGCGCTAACCTGGCTTTCGATGCCCTGATGATCCAGCGCTCGCCTTACCGATGTAAGGTTTCCAGCTTTGTAATCTACAATCGTAATCATAAGGTGATTCCTGTTACTTCAAACCAACAGCCACTTTTAAAACATCCTGAATCTGAATGCTTCCATCGTACAGCGCCCGTCCGATGATGATCCCCGCCAGACCAGCTTCACATACCAGCTGCACATCCTTCAGGCTTGAGACTCCTCCCGAGGCAACTACTTTCAATCCGCTGGCAGCCTGTAATTCCATTGCACTGTTGACATTTACGCCGCTGCCTATGCCGTCACGGGATACATCGGTCAGCACGCACCATTCAATGCCCTGCTCAAAAAAACGTTTGCCTACGTCCAGCATCTTCAGAGCGGTGATTTCTTGCCAGCCTCTGACAGTTACCATTCCTTCGCGCGCGCCAATATCTCCGGCGATTTTCCCTGGCCCGTATTGGGCGATGGCCCAATCCACCAATGCTGGATTCAGGATTGCGGCTGTGCCCAAAAAAATGCGCTCCACGCCCAGTTCGATTGGTGTGCGAATACCCTGCTCATCGCGAATTCCTCCACCAAATTCCACTTTCAACCCTGTTGCGATGATGGTTTGAAGCGCGGTCAGGTTGGCGCTGGCATCTTCATCAAAGGCGCCGCTCAAATTAATAACGTGAAGCCATTCGGCCCCTTCGGCCTTCCAACGTTCTGCCCAGGCGCGCGGATCGTCGCCGTAAGTGGTCTGCCGGGTTGGGTCACCCTGTGCCAGCCGCACGACCTTGCCGGCGCGTAGATCGATGGCGGGAAAAATGGTAAAAGCTGTTTCGGGATTGGGAGGGGAAAACTGGTTTGATTTCATCTAGTTGGTCAGTGTTCCTTTTGTTGATGGAATGCCGGTGCGCCGCGGGTCTAATAGAGTGGCGGCATCCAGCGCCCGTGCAAGTGCTTTGAATAAAGCCTCAGCCTTGTGGTGATCGTCTCTACCGTACAGCACCCGCGCGTGTAAGTTGCAGCGGCTGGTGACTGCAAAACTTTCCAGAAAGTGTGGAAATAGACTGGTGGGGATTGTTCCCACAGGCGCCATGCCCCATTCGGCATCCACCACACAGTAAGGACGTCCAGAAAGATCCACCGCTACAAAAGCCAGGGTTTCATCCATCGGTACATAAAAACTCCCCATTCGCGCAATCCCTTTCCGCTCACCGATTGCCTGGTCAAAGGCCGAGCCAAGCACAAGCGCCACATCTTCTACAGTATGGTGCGTGTCGATGTGCAGATCGCCGCTGGCCTTGATATTGAGATCGAAAAGACCGTGTACCGCGATATGGGTTAGCATGTGATCCAGGAAACCGATCCCGGTCGAGATATCATGCAGGCCCGAACCGTCCAGGTTTAATTGGATGGTTATCTTGGTTTCATTCGTCTTTCTTTCTATTTGTGCAGTTCGCATAATATTCCTCATTTCATGGTTGCCAGGGCTTTGAGAACCGCGTCGGTTTGGTCTGGTCTTCCCACCGAGATGCGAATACAGTCTTTTAGACCAGGTTTGTTGAAATACCGGATGAAAATCCCATATTCTGAGGCAAGGGCTGTTTTCAATTGGGCAGCATCCCTTCCAACAACCCGGCACAAAATAAAGTTTGACTGGGATGGATAGGGCCGCAGAAAAGGAATGTCTTGCAATCCTGCCCGCAGGCGTTCGCGTTCAGTCACCAACCTGCTGACAATATCTTTCAGGTAATCGATATCTTCCAACGAAGCGATCGCTGCCACGCTGCCGGCAACGTTGACATTGTAAGGCTGTTTGGCTTTCCAGAATATGGGCATTAACCAGGTCGGGAACGCTCCGTAACCTACCCGCAGCCCGGCCAGACCTGCCAGTTTGCTGAAGGTGCGCAGCACGATCAGGTTTTCCCTGTCAGGCACTTCTGTACAAAGACTAATGTTTTTTCCCAGGCCGTGCGGGTCTGCAAATTCGATATAGGCTTCGTCAAGTACGATCAAGGCAGGCAAGCTAAGCAGTTTTTGCAACGTGTCCTGGCGAATTAGCGAACCGTCCGGGTTATTCGGCGATGTCAGGAAGATCAATTTTGGGGCGTGTTCTTCCACTTTTTCGATAATTTGCTCGATGTCCAGGGAAAAATCATCCCTGCGTGGTACATCAATTACACGTGCAGCATTCAGATCGGCATCGAAAGCGTACATCCCAAAAGTTGGTGGACAGTTAATGATCGTTTCGCCCGGCCTCAGCACCACGCGCATGATCAGATCGATCAATTCGTCGGCTCCAGAACCAGGCAGCAGGTTTGTGGTAGGCACATGTGTGAATGTGGATAGGGCCGAGCGCAGAGCGCGGCTTTCTGGATCGGGATAAATGTTCGGGAAATTCATTTCGGCCAGCGCCTGCTGCGCGCGTGGAGACATGCCGTATGGATTTTCGTTGGCATCCAGCTTGATGATATCTTGCGGGCTGCGTCCAATGCGTGCCGATAATACCTCAAATGGCTCGATGGGTGTATAGGCGGGCAGGTTGGTGATGTGTTCAGGCAGGGCGTAGGGAGTGGGCATGGATCATCCCCCTGATCGAAGATCCGCCGACCTGGCGTGTGCCTCCAACCCCTCCGCGCGCGCGATGATGGCGGCCTGGGGCGCAATTTGGGCAGTGGTGGCAGGGTTGAGCGCGATCAGGCTGATAATATGCACAAAATCCCAGACATTGAGCGGTGATGCAAAGCGCGCAGAACCGCCGGTCGGCATGACGTGGCTGGGCCCGGCAACGTAATCGCCCAAGACTTCAAATGAATGCTCGCCCATAAATATGCCGCCAGCACTGCTGATTTTTTCGCTGAGCGCCCAGGGATCGGTTACCGCCAGGCATAGGTGTTCCGGCGCATACAGGTTGCTCAAGGCAGCGGCCTCGTCAAGGTCGCGCGTAACGATGATCCCGCTCTGACCAGGCAGCGACTGCTCAAGGATATTGGCGCGCGGCAAGGTTTCCATTTGCCGCCCCACTTCCACCTGCACGGCTTCAGCCAGGCGCTGGGATGGCGTCAGTAGAATCGCGGATGCGAGCGTATCATGTTCTGCCTGTGCCAGCAAGTCAGCTGCCACCCAGACGGGTTTGGCTTTCTCGTCAGCGATGATCACGGTTTCTGTCGGGCCGGCAAGCCCGTCAATCCCGACCACACCGAAGACCTGGCGCTTGGCAAGCGTGACAAACAGGTTGCCAGGGCCAAAGATCTTGTCTACTGCCGGTATGGTTTCTGTGCCGTATGCCAGCGCGCCGATGGCCTGAGCCCCGCCGATCGCGTAAACCTCGCTGACACCCACCAGCGCACAGGCGGCCAGGATGACTGGGGCGATTTCTCCGTTTCCACGTTGGGGTGGGGCCACCACGACCACATCTTTTACACCTGCCACTTGTGCCGGTATGGCTGACATCAAGACGGATGACGGCAGTGGTGCGGTTCCGGCGGGAACATACAGACCTACACGTTTGTGCGGGCGGATGAACTGCCCAAGTGTGCCGCCCAGGTCATTGGTAAACCACGAACTCAGCGGCTGGCGACGGTAAAACTCGCGTATTCGTCCGGCAGCAAGCTCCAACGCGGCGCGTTCCGCATTGGGCAGGCTTTCCAACGCTGCGCTGAGCGCTTCGACTGGTACCCGGATCGGCGCTTCAGGCGGGAATCCATCCAGTTTTTCACTCCATATGCGCAGCGCGGCATCTCCACGTGTGCGGATATCACGTAAAATTCGTTTGACAGCTTCCTCGGCGTCGATCTTTTCACCAAAGGTGGCTTCGATTCGTGCCAGCACAGCCGCGGGGACCCTGGTTTCATCGGGCGGAATTCGTTTCAGAATGGTTCTTTTTGCGGTTTCCACATCAAAAATACGTATCATCAAATTTCTCCTATGGTACCCGGTTCTGCACGGGCATTGTCTGAACCGTAGATATCCAGTAAAGCACCTGGATCCTATACGCTGATTAGAGCAAGTGCAAAGTCAAGATCGAGCCGGGTCACACACTCGCTCTTAGCGCATCCAGCATGGCCTTGTACCTGGGTGGTTCTTCTTCAAAAATATAAGTGACAGGCGCCACCACCACCCCGCTGCCCCCGATCGCGCGTAATTCGCTGATCGCAGCGAAAAGTTCATTGCGGTGAACGATGATATGCAGCGCATACCAGTTGGGGTCGCCATTGCGGTGAATGATTTTGCTGACGGTTGGTCCGTTCAGCCCACTGATGGTCGTCTGGGCAAAGATGCGTGCGGCGATGGCTTCAGGGTTTTCACCGCGCATGTTTGCAAAGATCGACATGTTGTTTTGAGCGCGCAAATATGCCTCGAAAAATTCTAGCAGTTGGCGCGCCACTGCCAGCGCTTTCGGGTTTGTTTTGAGTGCGGCGCTGTTCGCCACCAAAACTGACTGCGAAGGTTGAACAACCCCATCCGCCAGCGGGCGTAATCGATTATCTCGCAGGGTTTGTCCGCTGGAAACCAGATCCGAGATCATATCGGCATATCCGATCGCCGGGGCAATCTCCAGGGTGCCTTCCGCGCTGACGATCGAGAAAGGGATTCCATTGGCTTTCAGGAAGCGCGCCGTCAGTTCCGGGAATTTGGTCGCCACCCTGATGGGCCGGCCCAGAATTTCAGATTCGGTTCGCAGATCTGCCACGCTTTCAACGCTACTCCAGCTCTCCGGCACCGCCAATGCCAGGGCGCATTTTCCATAGCCGAGCGCTTCGTGCAGGATCAAGATATCCCCGTTTTCACCGCGATGTTCTTCCAGCACATCCAGACCGGTGATGCCAAAATCCACGCTGCCGTTGCGTACGGAGATGACGATATCGGTTGGGCGCTGGAACAGCACGGTCAGCCCCGGTATGGAGGGAATGGTGGCCTCGTATTGGCGCGGATTGGGTTTGTAAATGTCCATGCCGCAGGCCTTTAGGAATTCGATCGTTTCCTCGGCCAGCCGGCCTTTGGATGGGATCGACAATCTCAGATCAGTTCGCATTATTCATCCTTTCCCGTATAGAGACCGGGACCATCATGATTCAGCTCAGAAAAATAAAAAAGCCCCGGTCATCTGACCGAGGGCTTGGTTTTACACAATGGGTTAGTTGCCGGTAAACGAAACTAACCTGCTCTCTGGTCAGGCAGGGCGGCTGTTCCGTGATGATGATGCTTGTAGCAGGTCAGCTTCATATTGATAACATCCTTGTTCACAGGTGCTTTGTTAAGCAGGCGTCATTTTACACGTACAACGCACATTCGTCAACCGGAAAAGCGAATTTTTGGAAAAACGTCTTGACCTTGATTTTCACATAAAGTCAAGTGTCCCGCGGCCGTGCTGGAACCGGCACTATCGCAGGAACTTATCCGTCTTTCATCTGGTTGATTTCGTATAACTCGCCTGTAACGATAAAAATGGTCCGTTCACAAATATTGGTGACTCGGTCGGCGAAGCGTTCCAGGTTGTGGGCCACCCACAATAGCCAGTTGGCGCGTTCGATATTTTTTGGATCGGCCATAATGTAGGTCATCAATTCGCGGTAAACCTGATCATATAAAGCATCCACATCATCATCTTCGGCAGGAATGAGGCGCGCGGCTGTGATATCTTCGTTGACAAAGGCAGCCAGGGCGCGGTGCAGCATGTCTGCTCCCTTTTCTGCCATTCGGGGAATATCTACCAGCGGTTTGAGCAGCGGCTGGTTTCCCATACGAACATTAATGATCCCAATGCCCTTGGCATAGTCGCCCATGCGTTCCAGTTCGCTGATCACTTCAAAAAGCGAAGCCAGCAGGCGCAAATCATGAGCCATTGGCTGCTGGGTGGCGATGATGATCATGACTTGGTGCTCAAGCGCAAAGCGTTTATCGTTGATTGCCTTATCCCGCCCGATCACCTGCTGAGACTCCTCTATGTTCCTTTCTTTCATGGCTTTTACAGAATTTAACAAATTTTGTTCCACCATGCTGCCAAGCAGAATGATCTCATCTTTCATTTGTTGGATTTCGGCTTCAAAAGTTTTTCGTAACATGTTTCACCTCGCTTTGCATTTTATTCATAATGATATTACCCGATCTGTGCCCGTGCAGAACCGGGTACCATTAGCCAAACCTTCCAGTAACATAATCTTCGGTGCGTTTATCGGAGGGGGTAGTAAACAGTGTTTTCCCTTCGGCATATTCCACCAATTCACCCTGTAAAAAGAATGCGGCAAAATCTGCTGTGCGTGCGGCTTGTTGCACAGAATGCGGCACCAGGATGATGGTGTATTCATTCTTCAATTCTTGTAATGATGCTTCCACTTTCGCCGTGGAAATGGGATCCAACCCGGAGGTAGGTTCGTCCAGAAGGATCACTTCTGGTTCCAGCGCCAGCGAACGCGCCAAGCATAAACGCTGCTGCTGCCCGCCAGAAAGCGCGATGGCGGGTTCTTCCAACCTGTCTTTGACTTCATCCCACAGGGCGGCCTGTTTCAAAGAACGTTCCACTGCTTCATCCAGTTTTGAGCGTCGTTTTTCACCCATCACTTCCAATCCGTATGTCAGGTTGCCGCGAATGGAGAACGGCAGCACTACCGGGCGGGCGAATACCATCCCTACCCGGCGTCTCAAGCTTATCACGTCGGTTTTTTCATCAAGGATATCTTTTTCGCCCATCAGGATGCGCCCGGACGTTGTCTTCACTTCTGCTGGATCGTTAAGCCGGTTGAGACAGCGTAGCAACGAAGATTTCCCACCCCCGGCTGGACCAAATATAACCGTGATTGCATTTTCCCGGATCAAAAGGTTGATATTGCGCAGGGATTCGACGCCATCAGAATACTGAAGGCTGAAATCTTCAATTACGATTTTATCTTTCAACTCATTGTTTCCCACGGATCACGCGCCAGACAAAGGAAATAAGCCAGACGATGATACCAAAAAAAATAAAGAAATCAACTTCATCCGGTAACGGACTGATTTTCAGAAAAGTCTCGAAGAATAAAATAAACATTCCTCCTATGGAGTTGAATGCTCCTGAGATCAGGCCAAATGTATTCTGCATTAGTACTTCAAACGAGCTTGGTGGCATGGTTACCTCTAGGTTGAATGATTCGGAAAAAATTCCAGAATATATTTTTGGGCATAATAGCTTATTTTACACTCTACCACTGTCTACGGGACCGTGCTCTTGACCGAATCAATGTAGCGATTAGATTCATCCCAAGTACAAAAATAATGAGAACTAATGCAGTGCCATACTGGATCTGGAATGGCATCTCTGGTACCTGGGTGGAGATAACGAAAAGGTGATATGGCAAGGCCATTGTGGCATCAAAAATCGAAGTAGGCAAACGGGGTAGGAAAAATGCCGCACCCGTAAAAAGGATCGGGGCGGTTTCACCTGCTGCCCGTTCCAACCCCAAAATTACTCCGGTAATGATTCCCGGCAGGGCCTCGGGCAAAACAATCCTCCGTATGGTTTGCCAGCGCGTTGCGCCCAATGAAATCGATACCGTGCGAAAGGATTGTGGCACGGCGCGCAGAGCTTCTTCTGCGGTGGAAATGATCACTGGTAGAGTCATGATTGAAAGAGTTAGCGAAGCCGAGATGATACTGGTTCCAAACTTTAAGAAAAGAACAAATAACCCCAGCCCGAACAATCCGTAAACAACTGAGGGGATCCCGGACAGGTTGATGATGGCGATACGGATGATGCGGGTCAGCCAATTATCGGATGCATATTCAGCCAGGTAGATTGCAGCTGCCACTCCCAGCGGCACAGAAAACACTGCTGTCCCGATCGTCAGGAAAAAAGTGCCCACGATTGCGGGCATGATCCCGCCTTGTCGCATTCCATCATGCGGGAAACCCGTCAGGAATTCCACAGAAATTGCTCCGCCGCCCTGGATGATGATATAGATCACCACGGCAATGATAGGGATGACGGTCATTGCTGCCATGCTTGTTAAAGCAGCAAATCCGATGCGCTGGGTAAAAGTGCGATTAAATGAGAAGGTTTTTTTGCTCACGACAACACTCTCTCCGCTCGTTTTTGTGTGCGGAAAACAACTGCCGATGCAGTCACGTTTACAATAAGTGAAATAATGAACAGCACCATGCCGATAAAGAAAAGCGTGTGATAGTGAACGCTACCGTTTGCCACTTCACCCATTTCTGCGGCGATGGTGGCTGTCATTGTACGCACAGGCGAGAATAACGCGCCTGGTGAAATCGCCAGGACTGGGGCATTTCCGGTCACCATCATCACGGTCATGGTTTCGCCAATGGCCCGTCCAATTCCCAGCATCACCCCGGTTAATACTCCTGAGCGCGCTGCCGGGAGTGTGACCCGCCAGATAGTTTGCCAGCGCGTGGCCCCCAGCGCCCAGGCGCCTTCCCGGTAGGAACGCGGCACCGAGTCAAGCGCATCCTCGGCCACCGAAACAACCGTTGGCAGCGCGATTGCGCCTAATAAGAGCGACCCGGCCAGCGCGGTTAATCCCGTGGGGATGTTGAGCAATATTCGCAGGTTTGGCGCTAGCACAAGGATGCCCAGGAAGCCGAGCACCACTGAAGGCAGACCGCCCAACAGTTCAACCAGCGGCTTCAAAATCTCACGCGCCCAGCGCGGGGCAATCTCTGAGATAAAGATCGCCGTCCCGATTCCAAACGGTACCGCAATCAACGTAGCCCCAAGGGTAACGATCAATGATCCACTGATCAGCGGGAGTATCCCAAAGTATTTTTCAATTGGGTACCAGCGCACAGCTAACAGATCTACCAGGTTCACTTCAGCCAGGGTTGGAAGACCTTCACGCAGCAGGAAATAAAAAATGAGTGCTACAAACATGACCGCTGAATACCCAGCTGCGCGGATGGCGCGCGTGATTACGTATTCCTGCCAGGAAAGATTAGATTCCATCATTCACCATTTTTCACAGGGTACCCGGTTCTGCACGGGCAAAAAGATCCGCTTAATTTTCGTGTTGCCGGCATGTCAATTTCCAGCTGGGTCTTTGGCAAAAATCGGCACAAAACCCAATTTTGCCACGATTTTCTGGGCTTCATCCGATATGATCCAATCCAGATAATCCTTTTCCGCGCCAGTGGGCTCGCCTGCGGTGTACATAAACAGATCACGGGCGATCGCATAACTCTTATCATTTACCGATGCAATCGCGGGCAGCACGTACGCTTCGCCTGCTTTTTTCGCGATGGCGATCATTTTTAAATCTTTGGGAACATATCCTAGCCCATCATAACCGATTGCGTTGGGGTTTTGACGCAGCTCGTTGATGATTCCTTCAGAAGATGGCAGCAGCAGGGTATTCATCGAAAACAATGTTTTGCTGGTTTTATCTCCCATCCGTAAAACTGTTTCCAGAAAATATACATGCGTCCCTGAATTGGTCTCACGTGAAAGGCGCACGATTGGGCGATCATCGCCACCCACATCTTTCCAGTTGTCAATCTTTCCGCTGTAAATATCCGAAATTTGTTGCAAGGTCAACTGGCTGACCGGGTTTTCCGGGTTCACGATTACAGCGATCGCATCGCGCGCGATGGTGTGCTCCACCGGCTTGATACCCTTTGCCTCTGCCTGTGTCATTTCATCAGAACTGATTTTCCGCGACGCATTTGCGATTCCCACCGTGCCGTTGAGCAGCGCAGCGATACCGGTTCCAGAACCACCGCCTGTCACCGAAATGCGTATATCCGGGTGTTCGCTCTGATACTGTTCAGCCCAGGCCAGCGCCAGGTTAACGATCGTATCGGAACCCTTATTTTCAATATACCCCGAAGCAGTGCCGGCGCTCGTCCCCGCTTGCATATTAGCGTTGCCCCGTGCAGGAACCGGGACTACCCCGCAGGCGGTGACCAATAGTGAGAGTGATACAAAGATGGAAAGCAAGTGTATTTTCATCGGTATTAATTATATCGTTAACAACCTGATCGTAATAAAGTAAAATTCAATGCATGAGTGATAATCTGGCTTTCTCCGTTCGCAATCTCAATTTTTATTATGGCGTAAAGCGCGCTCTTGCTGGCATCAATATGGATATTCAGCCGCGCATGGTTACTGCCCTGATCGGTCCATCCGGTTGTGGAAAATCCACCTTCCTGCGCTGCCTCAATCGTATGAACGATACCATTCCTGGCACCCGCGTGGAAGGCCAGGTGTTGCTAAATGGGAAAGAGATCTATTCCGAAGATGTTGACGTAGTAGACTTGCGGCAGCGGGTGGGTATGGTTTTTCAAAAGCCCAATCCATTTCCTCAATCCATATACGATAACGTTGCTTTTGGCCCCAGGATAATTGGTTCCACTGGTGGCAAGGCGAACCTTGACCAGATTGTGGAGGCCAGTCTTCAATCTTCTGCTTTGTGGGATGACGTCAAGGATAAGCTGCAGGATGACGCTCTCAGCCTTTCTCTTGGGCAGCAGCAGCGCCTGTGCATTGCGCGGGTTATCGCCACCAGGCCCGATGTTATCCTTATGGATGAATCCACTTCTGCCCTCGACCCTGTCACCACGCTGCGAATAGAAGATCTTATCCAGGAACTGAAACAGCAATACACCATCGTTATTGTTACCCACAATATGCAGCAGGCCGCACGTGTTTCTGACCATGCCGGTCTCTTTTGGCTGGGTGAGCTGGTAGAATTTTCTCCTACAACCGAACTATTTACCCGGCCAAAAATGGAATTGACCGAATCGTATATCACTGGCAAAATGGGATAATTCCCATTTCGGGGTATCCACCCGCTGCTCTCTGAAGAGATTCATGATCCAATACATGGATTTGTGCGCAGTCTGGGGGCATGTTGTGATTCCTTAACATACCATTAACCTTATTGGGGGGCATTGTTAATATTTACATGATATCCTCTTATTACTTTTGGCAGTACAATAAAATTACTCCAAAAATCTGCAATCATTGCCATTGTTCTAATCGTGCTCATCTTTCGAGATAGACCCCGGTTCTTGTGGGGTTAATTCGGGTAACCATGGTTAAATTCGGAACAACTCTGTGAAAGAATCTGATTTCTTACTAGAAGCGCTTGACCAGCGTTGGGCACAATATCGTATTGACTTGAAAGCCTGCCGTGTTGAGTTTTCGGAAGAGGCAGTACACGATTTACGCGTGGATACGCGCCGCCTGATTGCGATCTTTGAGATTATCCGTGTCATTGCCCCACACCCCCGTGTTCAAAAAATGCGCCGTATTTTTAAGGGTCAATTGGATGGTTTTGATAACCTGCGCGATGTACAGGTTATGCTTGCGGATATTTCTGAGAACATCGCAAGTTTGCCTGAGCTTTTCCCATTTCAAACCTATCTGCGGAAACGTGAAAAACGGCTGCTTCGGATCGCCGAAGTACGAGTCCGCGAAATAAAATTGGCGGTCACCACCCCCGGTCTTCAAAAAATGCGCCAGTCGCTTGCTGCTCTTCCTGCAGACGAACTGTCATTGCGCCTGCTCCAGGCAGTTGATAAGGCTTTTTTCAAAGTCAAGCAGCGTTACGGTTGGATCGATCCGGATCAGCCTGCCAGCATCCACAGCGTCCGAGTCGCTTTTAAGAAATTTCGTTACATGGTCGAATGCATCAGACCCATTTTGCCAGATTTTCCTGAAACCCAATTCAAACGTATGCATGCTTATCAAGCCATCATGGGCGATATCCAGGATGAGGAAGTTTTCCTGCTTACATTGGCTAATTTTTCCGCCCGCCACACGGAACTTAATCTTGAATCTGTTAAGCAGTTTTATGAGCACCGCTTCTCACAAGCCTTGAACGTTTATCTGGATGATAAGGGGGAACTGGACACTTTCTGGCACGCTGCCCCTGAATCTAATCTGTCCAGATAATCCCGGTTTTCGCTTCCAACCCTGGGCCTGGTCATTCTACCAATATTCCCCGATTACACCTCGCGTTGATTTATCGCTCTTCAACGCCATTTATGGGATTATTCTTGATTTTGCACTTGACTTACAATCTACGGTAAGGAGTTTTTATCATGAATCTGTATATCATCCGTCATGCCATCGCAGTTGAACCGGGCACTCCCGGCTTCGAAGAAGATAGCCAGCGCTCCCTGACTGAAAAAGGCGTAAAAAAAATGCGCAGCATCGCCAGTGGGCTGCGCGCCTTTGACGTAAAGCTTGACTTGATTCTTTCCAGCCCCTATTTACGCGCCAGTCAGACAGCAGAAATTCTCGCAAAGGAGTTCAATCTGCAGGAAAAACTTGCTTATAGTGAAAACCTTATCCCGATGGGTAATCCAGATAACCTGATCGGAGAGATCAATGAGAAATATTCTGTTGACAGTCTTGCCATCGTTGGGCACGAACCCACCTTGAGTTCATTGATAAGCACTCTTTTGGTGGGCAGCCCTACTATCTCCATCAACATGAAAAAGGGCGGTGTGTGCTGTCTTGCCCTGGATGATTTGCGTCTTGAACGCAGTGCAACCCTTGAATGGTTGCTTACCCCGGCTCAGTTGATCAAGCTCGTTGAGTAGTTTGCAGTCTTGGCTCCTGCAATAGTGCCGGTTCCAGCACGGCCACGAGGCACAGGATGGAACTTGATCTTGTTCTTGACCTCAAATCGACAACCCAAATAATCTCAGGTAGTCCTTGTTCTTGCGCTAATCCTGCATTACCCCCATTTCGTTTAACTCTCCCGTTACTACGAAAACAGTCCGTTCGCAAATGTTAGTCACACGGTCTGCAAAACGCTCCAAATTATGAGCAGCCCACAACAACCAGTTGGCGCGTTCAATCGCGCTTGGGTCAGCCAGGATGTAGGTCATTAGTTCCCGGTAAATCTGCACATACAGATCATCCACTTGATCATCTTCGCGAGGAATCAGGCGCGCGGCATCGGCATCTTCATTAACAAATGCTGCCAGTGAACGGTGCAGCATGCTGGTTCCCTTTTGCGCCATAAGCGGGATATCGATCAGTGGCTTTAGCAATGGTTGGTCATCCATGCGGATATTGATCACACCGATGCCCTTGGCATAATCGCCCATGCGTTCCAGTTCGCTAATCACTTCAAAACAGGATGCCAGCACACGCAAATCACGTGCCATCGGCTGCTGTGTGGCTATTACCACCATTACGCGGTTCTCCAGCGCAAACCGTTTCTGGTTGATGTCATTGTCCTTGGCGATCACCAATCGGGACAAGTCCATATCGCGTTTTTTCAACGCTTCAACCGACGTTAGCATGGCTTGTTCCACCAGGCTGCCGAGAATTATGATCTCATCTTTAATCTCCTGGATTTCTAATTCAAAAATTTTGCGAGTTGGCATTTTATCTCCTACAAATGTGTATTTATACTGTTCCCAGTCGCTGCAAACAGTCTCGGGATGGTTCCTGATCTAATTTTATTCATGCGCATCTTGTAATTTGGGTAATCCGAGTCCCAGTTTCCCGCACGGATGCTTACCCAAAGCGTCCGGTCACATAATCCTCGGTGCGCTTGTCTTTTGGATTGGTAAATATGCGCTGAGTCTGGTCAAACTCGATCATGCGTCCTGAGCGGTTTTCGTCAATCATCATCATTGCGGTGAAATCAGACACACGCGCCGCTTGCTGCATATTGTGCGTGACGATGATAATGGTGTATTCCTTGACGATATCGTGCATCAGTTCTTCTATTTTTAGTGTGGATATCGGGTCCAGTGCGGAGGCTGGTTCATCCATCAGGATTACCTCCGGTTCCACTGCCAGCGCTCGTGCGATGCACAGCCTTTGCTGCTGTCCGCCGGAAAGTGCTGTTCCAGATTGGCTGAGCTTGTCTTTTACCTCATCCCATAGAGCTGCTCTTTTAAGGCTGCGCTCGACGATTTGATCCAGATCACCTTTTCCTTTCACACCGTATAGGCGCGGGCCATAAGCCACGTTGTCATAAATTGACTTGGGGAACGGATTCGGGCGTTGGAAGACCATCCCTACCCGGCGGCGCACATCCACCACATCCACTCCCTTGTTGAGCACACTTTCTCCATCCAAAAGAATCTCACCTTCGATGTGCGCATTGGGCGTCAGGTCATTCATACGATTAAAGGAGCGCAGCAGGGTAGATTTTCCACAACCGGATGGCCCGATGATGGCGGTGATCTTGTTGGAATAGACCTGCAGGTTGATATCGTTCAGTGCGCGGAACTTTCCATAAAAAACCGACAGGTTGTTTACTTCAACCTTGATTTCCGACAGTGCCCGTTCTAGCAGGGCCGATGGTAAAGCATGCACATTTTGGACGGTCCCGGTATCTACGCGGGATTGAGCGGTAGAAGCAATATTGATTGCCATACTAACCTCGTAATTTTCTGGCCCGGTTTTCGATCCATACACGGGCGATAATATTTAATGTCAGCACAAAGATCATCAGTACCAGCGCAACCCCCCAGGCCTGAGCCACGCGTTCAGGATAGGGCTGCGATGCATATTTCCATAGGGTTAATGGGAGCGAATCGAGCGGCTGGTCAAGGATCCGTTCCATGATTTGGAAAACACCCTGTTTCCCTTGCACACCGCTTGTCACAATTTGGCTGACGTTATACCGTTCGTTGCCAAGCGCAGTGAACAGCAGTGGCGCGGTTTCTCCCATGGCACGTGCCAGTGCCAGTAATAGGCCTGTCACGATGCCGCTGAATGCTGCTGGTAACAAAACGCTCAACGATGTTTTCCACTCCGGCGCTCCCAGGGCTAGCGATCCTTCACGCAGGGTGTGCGGCACCAATTTAAGCATTTCTTCGGTGGTGCGTATGATGGTTGGAAGCATCAGGATTGCCAGTGCCACGCCGCCTGCCAATCCTGAGTAATGTCCCATTGGTTTAACCATCAGTGCATACACAAACAGACCGATCACAATTGACGGCACCCCAGAAAGCACATCCGTGCTGAAGCGCAGGGCAATTCCTAGCGGGGTATTGGGGTGTCGTGATGCATAAAAAGCAGCTATCACGCCAGGCGGTACCGCAAACAAACCAGCCAGCAGGGTAACGATCAAGGTTCCCTGAATGGCATGCAGCACACCACCACCGCCCATTCCCACCGGGCGAGGTAGTTGGGTGAAAAACGCCAGGTTAATGCTGGGTGCGCCCTGGTAGATTACATAACCAATGATCCAAAACAATGGAATCAGCGCCAGGATGGTCGACAGCCCGGTCAGAGAAAGCATCAGCACGTTGGTGGCCTTGCGTTTTGTGGAGTTGGCTTGATAACCGGTTTTAATCAATTCTGAAAAGTTACTCATACTCTGGCATCCTGAGGTGTCTTTCTCGCCACTCGCCATACCAGGAAGCGCGCCAGCATGTTGAGCAGCATGGTCAGCACAAACAGGATAAATCCGACTTCGATCAGGGCCTGCGAGTGCAATTTTGTGACAGCTTCTGCAAATTCATTGGCGATGATACTTGCCATCGTGTAACCTGGTTTTAGCAGGGAAGGAGCGCTTTCGATACTGTTCCCGATCACCATCGTAACAGCCATCGTTTCACCCAGTGCCCGCCCTAATCCGAGAATGACAGCTCCCAGAATGCCAGAAAGACCGTAAGGAATCAGAACCTGCCAGATCGTCTCCCATTGTGTTGATCCCAACGCCAGCGAAGCTTCGCGTTGCGCTGACGGGATGGCCAGCAACACATCTCGAGACACCGCAGAGATGGTCGGAATGATCATGATGGTTAAGATAATTGCTGCCCCAAGGCGGGATGCCCCGGAGAGCGGTATCGGGCCTGTAAACAACAGGCCAATCAGTGGGATCTGTTCAAATACACTTGCCATCCATATTCCCAGGGGCGCTACCACAGTGGGTAAAAAAATAAAAAGCCCCCATAACCCGTACACAACGCTTGGAATGGCGGCTAACAGTTCAACCAACCAGTTAAGTGGGGTACGAAGCCAGGCCGGGCACAATTCCGCCAGGAAAATAGCAATCCCCAGGCTGATCGGCACGGCCAAAGTGATGGCTGCTATGGATGTCAATAAGGTGCCGTAGATGAAAGGCCATGCCTGGAACTGATCGTTGACCGGGTCCCAGCTTGCATCCGCCGTGGGTGCCAGGAAACTCCAGCCAAAAGTGCTGCGCGCTGCAGCGGATGTTTGCCACAACATCCAGCCGATCGCCACCATCAAGGCCATCACCAGGATGGATGTCAAGATAAGGATAAATTGCCAGGGTATGTCGCCGTGTTGAAAAAAATGGTTTATCCGGCGCAGTGGACTGGCATCAGACAGTGTCACTGTTCTCTTCATTGTTTCATTCCCTTATGCATTCCAAAAGCGATAGTGCCCGTTCTAGCAAGGCCGCAAGAAATTTCCGCCAAACTGCAGTCCCGTGCACTTTAATGGAAATTTCTTTGCTTATGGAAAGTTGGTTATATGAGTGGGAGGGCCTCCTCTGAAGGAGACCCTCCCTTGGGACTTGGGAAATTGGCGATTATTTGAGAACAGGTGCGCCGTTGCAGCTTACTTCAGCCAGCTTGGCAAGCACGGTGGTCTTGACGGCATCTGGCAGTGCGGAATAGCCCAGCGCAGAAGCGCGCGAGATGGCGGTTGCATCGGTCATGGCCCATTTGAAGAATTCGAGCACTTTCTGAGCCTTGACGCAGTCGGTCATGCTGGTGGTGTGCAGGATCAGATAGGTGTAACCCGCGATCGGGTAGGAGCCATCAGCCTTACCATCCACGATGGTGGTGGTCAGCTTGTCGCTGAAAGTGCCTTCAGCCATGGCGGCCTGGACGCTGTCGTTATTGGGTACGATGGTCTTGCCGGCCTGGTTGACCAGGGAAGCAAAAGCCAGGCTGTTCGATTTAGCGTAGGAAAGTTCCACATAACCGATCGAGTTGGGAGTATTGATCACAGAAGCGGCCACACCGGCGTTACCCTTGCCACCGACGTTGTTGCCCTTTGGCCATTCGACCGCCGAAGCGCCACCGGCTTTCCAGTCTGCGCTGAAGGCAGCCAAAGCCTTGGTGAAGATTTCGGTTGTGCCAGAGCCATCCGAGCGGTGCACTGAGACAATGTCATCACCGGGCAGATAATCTTTCCAATCTGGGTTCAGCGCCACGATGGCAGCGTCATTCCATTTAGTGATGGTGGAGTTGTAAATACCTACAACAGTAGCGCGGTCCAGCACCAGAGCGGGCAGTGCAATTGCTTTTGCGCCAGCGGCGGGGGTGGGGATGGCCTGCGCCAGCTTGATGTTATAGATCAACACTACCGCGCCGGCCAGAGTTGGGTACATTTGCAGATCTTTGCCCGCGGTGTACTCTTCATCCTTTAACAAAGAATCTGAACCGGCAAAATCAACAGTGTTATCAACGATGGCTTTCTTGCCGCCGCCGGAACCGATAGGCTGATAGTTAACAACCACAGATGCATCCACATATTGGTAGGCATAGGCCCAGTCGGCGTAGACGGGGGCCGGGAAGGTCGCGCCAGCGCCATTAACCTGGACGGATCCATCCGGAAGTGCAGTGGGGAGTGAAGTGTCAGGAGTAGGGGTGACTTCGACCACCTGGGTCTGTACAACCACCTGGGTTTGAATTACTGGCGCAGCAGGCGCTGCAGGAGCAGCGGCGGCGGGGGCACCGCAGGCGCTCAGCAGCATGCTGGCGACGATGAGTGTGGCTAAAATTACGAACATATTCTTACGCATTGGTTTCTCTCCTCTTGAGAATTGTGATGACGAATCGCTGGCCCTGATCAGGACCTAAACTTCCATATTGCTTGCTGGAACTACCTGGTAATTTTGCCATGATACTGTTAAGGACAATGGAAGGGTTGATTAACGAAAAGTTAACAATTGACACCGGGCGCTGAATACTTCCTGCTCTTTACCACCACGGCGTTGTTTTGCCTGGAAAATGGACCAGTTGGATTATTTTGTTTTCTGAATAGCTTCCCTTATGGCGCCATCTGGAAAATTCTGTTCCAAAAGTGATTCGGGATGAGATGGTAAATTCCAGTCCCATGCCTCCAGCGTTGGAATAACCGAATACATGGTCAGGTCAAGCTGCAATGGGGTGATCGAAACGAAACCATCTGCCACCACACCTACATCGGTACCTTCTTCAGGGATGCCGGTTGGCGCATCCCCACCGATCCAGTAATAAGCCCGCCCGCGCGGATCAATCCGCCGGTCAAGCCGGTCGCGATATACGCGCAGGCCCTGTCTGGTGATTCGCGTTCCCTTAATCTGGTCAAGCGGCAGGTAAGGAATATTGACATTCAGCAGCATCCCATCAGGTAGAGTATGAAATGATGTTCTTTCAACGATTTGCCGTGCAATTTGTGCGGCTGTTGAATAATCTAACGGTTCGCTGTGTTTTTCATTGGTGCCCAGTGAAAATGCGATCCCAGGAACGTTCCAGATGATCGCCTCCATCGCGGCAGTGACAGTGCCGGAATACGTTACATCGTGCCCCAGATTGGCCATCGTATTGATACCGGACACCACCAGGTCAAATTTCTGGTCGAAAAACCCCAGCAGCGCCAGTGCCACGCAGTCTGACGGGGCCCCGTCACTTGCCAGGGCAGTGCTGCCATCTGTCAGCACCACTTCCTTGATACGCAGCGGGCGATCGAGCGTTTTTACATGGCCGCTTCCAGACCAATTTCGGTCAGGGGCCAGGATGGTCACTTCTGCAAATTTGCGCATTTCTTGCGCGAGTGCCAATAAGCCGGGTGCAGAAATTCCGTCATCATTGGTTACCAGGATATGTTTAATTTCACTCATGTTTGTTTATCAATTCTTTCTGAATATATTTTCTGCGCTGTCGCACCGTGTCTATGCTGACAATCGCGACAAAGGCAGCGAATGAGATTCCGAGCAATAATTCCATGTTATTAAGCCCGCTGAACTAAAGCTGCGTTGATGTGTGCAGGTGCGCTCAATAAATAATGGGCGGCCCATTTTCCTAGCACTTGTGTTGCGCCCCATTCAGGTTCTTTGCGTACCTGGGTTGTTCCAGTCCACAATGCCGCGACAAATTCTGTGATGCTGCTGCCGGGGAAGATGGTTGCGCCCAACCCGATGGCTTCCAGCACGTGGGCATCGCTGCTGCCGGTTTGAGCCATATTTGAACGTTCCGCCAGAATCCGGGCTGCTTGATTACCTTCCCGGTCAAGGGTTGTCGCATTATAGGTTTCAATCCCGATTAATATACGGGCTGTATCCTGGTTTCGCAGGGCCTGCCTGATCGAGAAAGCGCTCAAACTCTTCATGCCCATGCCTCTCGCCATTGGGTGTGGGGCTGCACAGAAACCGCCCTGATCACCCACCTGGCTGATGGTTTCCATCAATGAAAGCCTTGCTCGAATGAGTTTATGAATGGTACCCGGTTCTGCACGGGCACAGAAAGGGCCAGCAGGTCCCCTTCTGTGCCCGTTATTTCTACGCCTGGGATGACGTGGATGTCATATTTTGACCCAAGCTGTTCTGCCATCAGCGCCCCGCGGATTTCGTCGTGGTCCGTAATGGCAATAATATCCAGCTCAACCTGCCTGGCTCGTTTGAGCACGGCGGGGACGGGAGCCGTGCCATCGTAACTGTAAATTGTGTGTATGTGTATATCAGCGAGTCCCATAATTTATCCTTCCTCCATAGCTCAATCATAAACTTAAACGGTTAACACCCCTTGAAAGGGGTGTTAACAATTGGTAAAGCTACCCGTCCCGATTCCAGAGCGGTTAATAATTTAACTTGAATAATGGATAACGTTTCTTGGTTGACTTGAACTTTCAGGCCTGTTAAATAATCGTTTACTTGCCCCCGCAAATGGTGATTTGGCCGCTGCAATCGGCCAAATCACCATAAAAGGCCCTATTCTTGACGTTTCTGTTTATTCAGACTGAGTCTAATTTATGCCGTCAGGATGGACGGAAGTTCGCGGGCGATCGCATCCCGCACCGCTCGAAAATCTGCCATCTCATCCGTTTTGGCCGGGTCAGGAAAGCTGTGATGAATTTTCTTGCCCTTCCCCAGCCAGAGAGGACATTCTTCGGCTGCGGAATCGCACACGGTCACTACCAGGTCAAAATTCACGCCCTTGAATTCATCCGCCAGTTTGGATCTGCCGGCATGCTCAATCCCGATTTCTGCCAGTGCAGCCAACGCCTTGGGATGCACATACCCCGCCGGTTTCGTTCCGGCGCTGACTGCTTCCCACTCGGATTCCATCCGGGCGTTGACGATTGCTTCCGCCATCTGTGACCGGCATGAATTGCCGGTGCACAGGAATAAGACCTTTCGTTTCATTCAACATCTCCTTCCTATCGCGATTCTGTACACACGGCGATAAATCGCCGTGCTAATATTCAGTTCTTGTGGGGTACCGTAGTCCCGGTTTCCTAACGGAGAAGGATAATCTTGATCAAACCCGTAAATAGAACCCCGCTTTATGCCGGTTGGCTGGCTTCTTTGAAATAGCGTTTCCGGAACCAGAAAGCCACATTGACCAACCCGATCATGATCGGGACTTCGATGAGCGGTCCGATCACTGCCGCAAATGCCGCGCCGCTGTTGATGCCAAAGACACCCACCGCCACAGCAATTGCCAATTCGAAGTTATTGCTTGCGGCTGTAAATGAAAGCGTTGTGGTTTTGGAATAGTCTGCGCCGATGGATTTTCCCAGGAAAAAACTGAGCAGGAACATCACAACGAAATAGATTAGCAGCGGAATGGCGATGCGAACCACATCAAATGGAAGCTGTACGATCAGGTTGCCTTTCAAGCTGAACATGACCACAATGGTGAAGAGCAGCGCGATCAATGTTAGTGGGCTGATCTTTGGTACGAAGACATTGTGGTACCACTCTTTTCCCCGTGCTCGCACCAGGGTCAGGCGTGTCAGGAAGCCTGCCAGAAAGGGGATGCCGAGATAGATAAAAACGCTTTTCGCAATCTCACCGATGGTTATGGCTACAACCTTGCCGCTCATGCCGAACCAGCTAGGTAGAATGGTGATGAACAACCAGGCGTATACACTGTAAAACAGCACCTGGAATACGCTGTTAAAGGCGACAAGCCCGGCAGCATACTCGTTATCACCTTTGGCGAGTTCGTTCCACACCAGCACCATGGCTATGCAAGGCGCAATGCCAATCAGGATCAGCCCCGTCATGTATTCGGGATTATCACGCATGAAAATGATCGCCAAAACAAACATTAAAGTCGGGGCGATAATCCAGTTTTGAATGAATGCCAGACCAAGTATTTTCCAGTCGCGGAACACTTCGCCTAGTTCATCGTAACGTACCTTTGCCAGCGGCGGATACATCATCAAGATCAATCCGATTGCAATCGGGATATTGGTTGTTCCGACAGATACGGCAGTATTAAAATTGGATACCAGGGTGGGAAAAAGAAATCCGAGCCCAACGCCCAGCCCCATCGCCGTGAAAATCCACAGCGTCAGATAACGGTCGAGAAACGAAAGTTTTTTGGTGACGGGTTGTGTTGCGGTAGTCAGTGTATGTTCCATATAGCAATCTCCAATGGTACCCGGTTCTGCGCGGGCAAGGCTGTCAGGCACAATATTAATAGGCGCAGATGTACCATATACTGCGCCTTGTAGTTGGATTCAAGCTGTTGGTTTTCTGGCTGAAAGCTGGACGCTGTAGACCGGCACACCAGCCGATACACCCGAACTCGTGCTGCGCCGCACCGTTACGTCTGTAAACCCGGCCTGTCTGACGAGATCGACATATTCGCCCTCGGGCAGCGCGCCTGAGATGCATTCAGACCAGCCTCCAATCGAATCGCGCAGTGTCAGCGGGATCGCTCCGCCAAAGACCATATCGTTTACTTCCAATCTTCCGCCAGTTTTCAGTGCGCGGTAAGCTTCGCGAAAGACCCTACCCTTATCCTCGGTTAGATTGATGACGCAGTTCGAGATGATCACATCGATCGAAGCATCTTCGACCGGCAGCTTTTCGGCGTAACCGTGGCGGAACTTAATGTTGGTGTATCCCCCTTTTTTCGCGGCCTTGCGAGCGCGCTGCAACATGGCGGGGGTCATATCGATGCCATATACCAGGCCTGTCGGACCAACTCGTTTTGCAGCCAAAAATGCATCAATCCCGCCGCCCGAGCCAATATCGAGCACTATTTCGCCGGGGCGCAGGTTCGCCATCGCGGTTGGGTTGCCGCAGCCAAGAGAGATCTGTGCCGCTTCTTCGGGAATTTCTCCCTTTTCAGCCGAACTGTATCCGCTGTCCCAGGTGACGCTGCCCACCTCATCCAGCGTGATCAAGCCTGGGGAGCAGCAGCCAGTCGAACCATCGCCCTGTGCTGGATCGCAGCAGCCTTCAGCCCCAAGTGCCCGCGCGGCATAGTTAGACTGGACGGAATCACGCCTGTCAATCTTCTTCGTGCCTGTGGCTACAAAAATGCTGATATCAGCGTGTTCGCCTGAAACGCTTTGGCAGCTGGCCTGGCAGGATTGCCCTGTGCAATCGACGATGACGTTCACCAGCCCGGCTTGCTCGAACCATTTTAGTATCTGGTCGCGTTTGAAGCCCATCCATACATCAGCCATCTCGGTTTTGAGCCATTCCTGGTTGTGTTCGTCCATATCTGTGATGACAATGCGCCCCCCTGGTCGGATGATCCTCGCCATTTCGCGAATAGATGCCAATGGGTTGGGGCAGTGGTGCAGGTACATGTTGGCGAAGGCTGCGTCCACGCTGCCATCTTGCAGGGGCAGCAAAAGACCATCCGCCTGTTGGAAGGTTAAATTTTGAAATCCTGACAAATTCTTCTGCGCCACATCCAGCATGCGGGCTGAGCCGTCCAACACATGCACATGCCGTACCAGCCCCGCCAGCCCGGCGCTGACGAAACCGGTGCCAGCGCCTACATCGGCGACCGTCATCTCCGGGTGCAGATATGCTTTTTGGATGGCTGATTCTCGTACTGCTTCGCTGAAATATCCGCTGCGCAGGCTGTCCCATTGGTTGGCAACTTCATCAAAATACGGTGCGGATGGATTGTTTGTGACCATTTTTATCTCCCATGCTTTCACGGTGCTTCGATTATCGTAAAAATGCGATTATTGCGGCCCCAAAAATAGGCCTGTTTTGGCCGGTTTTACAATTTAATCACTGGTTGGCATTCATCCGAAAAGACCAGATCGGAAAGCCAGTTTCCGATCTGGTCTTTCAACCACTTGAAGCCTTCCGGGTTAAGACAGTAGCAGGTAGCTGGACCTTCAATTTCACCCTGGATGATGCCTGCTTCCCGCAGTACTTTCAGGTGCTGGCTGACAGTCGACTGCGCCAACGGAGTATTTTTGACAATATCGCTGGTGATGCACATCTGGTTTTCGGACAGGAACTCTACGATCTGGAAACGGACCGGGTTGCCGAGTGCCTTGAGCATTTTTGCCAGGCGTTCTTTTTCAGGGGAAAGGATTGCTTGCATAGCCATATCGTAATTTTACGATATAAACGTGTTTTGTCAATAGGGAAACCGCAGCACTATTTGTGATGTTCGCAATTTCGTTGTATTGGTGTCATCTCATTGTTGTGTATCAACAGCACGGCATGCCGTGCTTATGGACATTGGATGACGCCCTGTGCCCACAGGCAGCCGCCGCAAGCCGGGGCTTCATTCCCCATGCAATCCTCCACATTGGCCTCCGAAAGGTCACACCCACCGCAAAAAGTGCAGGGCGCAAAGGCAAAACGCTGTACTTTTTCACGGTATTCCATATAGGCCGGGTCCAGCCACAAATCCTCGATGCTGCGCTCGCGCACATTTCCGATAATGTGCTTGTTGACTTTGCGCGGTTTTCCGTGCAGGAAACTGGTGTGGTTGTGCATCAACGGCCAGCAGGGGCTGGCATCCCCGTTCCAGGCAATTGTCATGCTGCCGCTCTCGATGAAATTGCACACATCGTTGGAGCCACCCCAATTATTCCCCGCGAAACTGACGTTGCAGCCGCTGTTAAAAGCTGCGAACAAGGCTTCGCGTGTATTTTCATCGAAATCCATTTTTGGCAGGCTCAGATATGGATTGGTACCGGATGGCAGGTAAGCGATATTCCTCAGTGTGCGCGTGTACAGGCGTTCGGCCTGCATATCCCGGGTGGCGGGTTGCACATTGCTGACCGAAAAATGTCTCGCCCCCATCGACTTCCCCAATTTTATGATCTGCGGCAGTTCGTTGATATTTCGTTTCATGGCCACAAAGGCCACACCAATCTCAGGTTTGGGGAAATGCCCACCCGTGCGCATCCGGGCCAGCCGGCGCACGTTTTCCACCACCTGCGGCAGTTCAGCGCCCAGGCGTACATCCGCATAACTCTCTGGTGTGGCCCCATCCAGTGAAACCCACAGCGTATCCAGTCCGGCCTCGATCAGTTCGCGCGCCTTCTTTTCCACCAAAATAGTACCGTTGGTGATCATCTCCACGTTTGTGCCAAGCGCCTTGATCTGTCTGATCCATTCCACTGTGCGTTGATGGAAGAGCGGCTCTCCGATGCCCCCAAAATATACGTGTGGGACCGGGTTCATGGCTTTCAGACCTTGCAGGATATGTTCAAAACTTGCCTCGCTCATTCGGCCAATTGGCTGGTCCCACTCGTTGCGGAAACATGTGATGCACTCCAGGTTGCATGCCACGGTTGGCTCAATATAAACCTTGGTTAACTGCGTCACTGGCCGGTGCATCTTAAATCCGTGCCCATTCGCTTCCACCCGCATTTTTGCGCCGGGTTTTAAGCCAAACTGCTCGGTATATTCGGCTGGCATCACCAGCCGGCCTTCCTTATCAACTTCTGCCCATAAAGATGGTTTTGATTCCATGTGTTTTCTCCTGGTCGTGACAATTACTCAGGATGAATGTACCACCAAACCAGGGGAATAAACTGTGACCTAAGTATCAGAAATTGGGGGCAATTTATTCGTTATTTACCTGAAAAGCACAAAACCCCATTCTGCCTGCCTATAATATTATTTATGCGCATAACCGCTGATCCAGCCCGGCCATCGCAAATTTTCTTGTGCCCAGGAGTATCCCAACAATCAATTTGAAATGTCGGGCCGGGCTTTTGAATTGATCGGGATGTTGAAATAAAAACTGCTGCCTTCACCCTCGCGGCTCTCCGCCCAGATCCTGCCGCCATGTGCTTCGACGATGTGCCGGGCGATGGAAAGCCCCAACCCGGTGCCGCCGCCCGTGCGTGAGCGGTCTACGCGGTAGAAACGCTCAAAAATACGTGGCAGATCATCTTGCGGAATGCCGCAGCCGGTATCCTGCACTGAAAAACGAATAAAGTGACCGTCAACCTGGGCTGCCAGCCTCACTTCTCCGCCGGGTGGCGTAAATTTGACTGAATTGTGAATGAGATTGACCAATACCTGCTGCAGGCGCGGCAGATCGGCATAGATGGCGGGCAGATCGGATTCACAAGAAGTCAATAGGCTCAGCCCGGTCCGTTCAGCCTGCGTCTTCATGCGATCTTCGGCTGAACTCAGCAGCCGCGCCGGTGCAATCGATTTGAACTCAAGCGGCACCTGTCCGGATTCGATCCGGGAAAGTTCGAGCAATTCGGTCGCCATCTGGGTCAACGCATCCACCTCGATCTGGATGCGCCCCAGGAAGCGGTGTGCGGCGGGTGGATCATCCAGGGCGCCTTCCTGCAGCGTTTCCGTCAGGGCTTTAAGCGAGGCCAGCGGGGTGCGCAGTTCGTGTGATACGTTTGAAATAAAATCACGCCGCACAGTTTCAAGGCGGCGAATGCGCGTTAGATCCTGTACCAGCAGGATCGCGCCGCCAGCGTGTTGGTCCGGGATGGCAATCAGCTGTAGGAATTTGTGCGTGGCGGGCAGCTCAACAGAATCGCTTTGCAGCTCGCGGCTGTGCTGGCACTTTCGCCAGGTTTCGATCAATTGGTGATGGCGCAGCGCCAGGCTGACGGTTTTGCCGGTTAGCGTATCTCCCTCCCCAAACAGTTTTTCGGCTGCCGGGTTGGTCATCTGGATGCGGCCTTGCGCATCGGCGATCAGTACCCCATCGGTTATCTGCGTCAGAGTGGCTTCCAGGCGCGCTCTCTCGGCATTAAGCGACTCGATCTGCCGGGTGAAACTCATCCCCAGGGAGTGGACAGCGCTCGATAACGCTTCAATATCCTGGTAATCAGTTGGCAGTTCATCCACCGGAAACCCGCCTTCGGCGGCCTGGCGGATTTTGCGAACATAATTCTCTGTGCTATGACGCAGTCTGGAATAACGCCAGGAAACCCATCCCAGGGCGATGACTGCAACAACCAGTGCTACCTGCAAGGAAGTATTCATCCTTCAAAGCGGTAACCACCGCCGCGCACGGTAACGATACGGGTTGGGTTGCCCGGATCTTTTTCAACTTTCTGCCGCAGCCAACGCACATGCACATCCACCGTGCGACTGTCGCCGATATAGTCCCATCCCCACACCCGTTCCAGCACAAACTCGCGCGAGAGCATTTGTCCGCGGTGTTCTGCAAAAAATACCAGTAAATCATATTCCTGTGGTTTGAGCGCCAACGCTGTTCCGTTCAGAGTCACCTCCCGGCGGGTGCGATTAACGATTAGATCATCAAACTTAAGCGTATCCTGGCTCGGCTCAGCCTGCCCAGCGTTTTCAAGGAGTGCCCGGTTGGACAGTTTTTCCAGCTCTTCACGAATGCTATCGGTGCGGCGCAACTGCGCTTTGACGCGCGCGATCAATTCGCGCATCGAGAAAGGTTTTGTAACGTAATCGTCCGCTCCAATTTCCAACCCGACTACACGGTCAATTTCATCATCTCGGGCTGTCAACATGATAATGGGCGAATTGAAGCCCTCGCGTCTGAGGGTTTTGCACACATCCACGCCATTAAGTCCAGGCAGCATGATATCAAGTAGGATCAGGTCCGGTTTCAAGCGCCGCCCAATCTCCAGCGCAATTCGTCCATCCCCGGCGCTTTCCACGATATAACCCTGTTTTTTCAGGTTGTACGCTAATGTTTCTTGCAGCGATGGTTCATCTTCAACAATCAAAATGGTTTCTGGCATAATTTTTCCTGTCCCAAAATACTATACCATAAACTGAAAAATGCCAGTTAATGTTTTGTTAAAGGTTTTGATTGATTTTTGGGGAGCCGGATATACCTATCAGCAAAATACAAAAAAAGGTCTGCACCTCTTGTGGGGCGCCGACCTTTTTGATATTCTGTAATGGTGTGTAATGGTCAGCAATAGCGCGAACAAAATTTCTGCTAATCGGAGCTAACTTACCGGTCCGCTTCCGCCGGGATAAATCCATTTTCATTCGACTATTACACGTACGTAGGGCGTTCCCTTAAAAAAAGCTTTTCTTTGCGCCCTTTGCGACTTTGCGGTGAACCCGGGTTTGTGTATGCCCATTTCTTGACGAATACATATTCTGTAATTGTGTCATCTGTTTCCGAGCAGATTGCTATGCTGCGGAGAGTATGCTCATCCGAAATGACAGTTGTCCCGTGGTGCTATTGCGCGGTGGTTGTGCTTTCACGCACCGATGACGCAGCCGCAGTCATCCTGCGTGCCGATGATTTGTTAAACTTTGCGATGATGCTCACAATGATGCGGTAGATTAACAGGAACAGCAAGCTTGCGCCAGAGACCCAGTAATAGGTTTGGGCCCATAACATTTTGGTATCGGTGCCGCTGGTGATGCCGTGATACAGCGCCATGCAAAAGCAAACAAAACTGATGTAGTGAATGGCGCGCCAGGTCTTCGGTCCGATTTTGGAGCGCACATAAAAACTCAACGCCACCAGCAGCCAGACATAGAAACCCACCTGGCCAAAGCCGACCAGCAAAGGTTTATAACCAGTGGCTGCGAACGGTACCACGATTTGCACCAACGTGAAGTTGATATAGTGGTCGCCCATCAATACCAGCGCATGGAAGATGGCAAAGATTAATCCCAACAGGCTGACGTATTCATGGATGGCGAAGGCTGCCGGTGCGCCTGGCCAAACACGCGCCATCTTATTGGTAATACCAAGCCCGAGCGCCATTGAAAGCCATAAAAGGCTCATTGCAACGAAGGAACTACCTCTTGAGAGAAACCAAAAAGCTTTTGGATCGGAGCCAAGCAGCGAAGATGCCAGCCGTGGCATCCAGCTTGGTAGAATTACCACAGCCATCAATGTCCCCACTGCCATCGCGAGCAGTATCGTTAAAAAGGTCTGTCCGCCGATGGTTGATTCGTATTCGGATTGATCCTGATTCCTTGAATTCATAATGAGCTCCAAAAAAAGTGTTCCATAGGTTTGCTGTTTAAAATTTCACCGGTTTCAAGTACCAGCATGCCACAAAGTTCAGGCCGCGCCTCCACCCATTTCATACCCTGCTGGCTCCCGGAGATCAAGACCGCTTTCGCGGCCATCTCAGCTTGCATGGCTGTGGGAGCGATAATGGTGGCGGCAACGATATCGGTTTGGGCGGGTTGTCCGCTGCGTGGATCAATAATATGGTGGTTCCAGCGCCCGCCCTGTTTCCAGCGGCGGTAATCAGTTCCGGATGTAGCCACACCGCATTCGCCAAGCATTAGCGTGTTCAGGAATTCGCCAGGGTGGAACGGGTCGTCGATGGCCAGAGGCCAGGGTTCGCCATTTGATTGTGCAGCGCTGATGGCGACGTCACCGCCGGCGCTCACCAATGCAGGTCCCCATTCTGCCAGTCTTTGCGCAGCCTGATGCGCCGCCCAACCCTTCGCCACTCCGCCAAAATCCAGGTGCATGTCGATGGGCAAACAAATGGTTTGGGCTGTCTGGTCGAGTTGAACTTCTTTGAGAGATCCGGTCATTTTCCACGGGCTGAACGCGGCTGGCATGCTGGCCTGTGTCATCAAATCAAAACTCCGATCGTATCCAGCGTTTACCACTGCATCCAATACTGCTGCGGTGACGAGACCTGCGCTGTCTTTTTCAGCATTCAAAGCCGCCTGGAAGACTTCCCAGAGTGTTAGACTGACTTTTACTGGCCAGCCGGCCAGACTGTTTAGCTTGTTCAGCTCGCTTTCTGTCCGAAAGCGACTAAGAGACTGCTCCCAATCCTCAAACCAGGATGGGAGCAGGGCCAATTGTTCCGGAGCCTCAGACGATGAGCTGTCTACCATCGCGATCATGTGACAGCCCATCGCTTTGAAGTCAATCCTGTAGATCATGGTTTGGATGAACCAGTACTGGGTGGTGGCTTGGGAGTGGTAACTCCACCACTGCCGCCACCACCACCACCGCCCTTCTTTTTCACTGCCGGGACGTTTACAACTACAACTGGCGCGCTCGAAACAACTGGTGCAGCCGACACCTGAACAACATTTAATTGAGGTGCGTTTACACCGAAGATGATTTTTACCGGTCTTAAAGCGATGGTTGTTGCAGATGGTTCCTGAGTGGCCTCCGGTGCGGCTTCTACAGGTGGGGGCGGGGGTGTGGCTGTATCGATTACTTGCGCCGCTGCCTGCGCCTTTTCGGGGGTGGCAAAGAGATTCCAAAATCCAAGTGTTGCTGTTATTGCAATGGCAGTAATCGCCATCTGAATTTCATTCCAATTCTTGCCTTGCGGTTTGTTTGCCATATTTTTTCCTTGTTGTTGCACCGGCTGGTCCCGTTTACTGCGCGGGATCAACATTAATCTGTGGTCGCTCGTGCGCTCATGAGTGTAATTTGCGGTTTAGATAACCTGTATGGGACGATTAATCATCTCCACCTTCATGTTCACCGGGAGGAGTAGGCTGACCACCACTACCGCCGCCTTTGTGTTTCTTCACTGGCGCAGCAGTTGGGACAGCGTATACAATCACCTGGGCTGGAGTAACAACACTTGTAGTGCTTGCAATAACGGTCTGTAATTTGGCAGCGTCAAGAATTGTTCGATCCATTGCAACATAAACAATGTCACCTGATGAGAATACGACTTTGTAAGAATTCTGATCGTTGAAACTGAAGCTTTCCACACTATACACATCGGTGCGTTTGGCCGAGTTAGCCGCAATTTGTGCCGCTTCCAACGGGCCTAATTCGGCCAGGGCTGTAGGCGTTGGCACATCAGTCGCTGGAATATCGGTGGGTTCGGGAGTGGCTGTATCCTGCACCGCGGGAGCGGCGGCGGCTTCGATGGGGGTAGTTGTAACTTTATTGACTACAGCAAAGAGGATTGCCAGCGCGAATGCTGTCAGCGTTGCTGCGAGAAAGAGTGCATTTTTAGAGTTCATTGTTATCTCCTTGCATTTTTATTGAACGGTTCTGGTTTAGGCCGATTGATACCTACATGTCGCTGGAGCTATTGAAAAGTTACGCCTGCTGCGCGAATCTTATCTGTTATTAATCTTTCCAGGTTTCTCCCTTACATCTTTCAGAACCTGGACTATCGGATCACCACAATCAGCATCAACCCGCCCGGGATTGATGCTATATTAAAAAGCCGGAGCCTTATCAAGGCTCCGGCTGGTACTCTATCACTTTGTTTACTTAGTCGGTTCGACTTTCTTGTTTTTGCGGGTGAAAAGCTTATAAATACCCCAGATGATCAAAGCTGGAGGTGCGATCAGCGGCAGGAATACGATTACAAACCAGATTGCCAGTTCAGCGAAGCCTTGGTATATGCTGGTGACGGCGCTGGTAGCGTGATTCATTGTTTCGCCCGGGTTCCACGGCTTGGGGGTGCTGGTCGGCAGGGGGATGGGCGTGGCTGTCGGGGTTGGCACAGGGATGTCCGGCTCAATATTAACGGTGATGGTGGAGTAGGCCGAGCGGTTGGAAAGGAAGTTCATGCGTCCCTTGACCTGCTCGATCTGGCCCTCGATGTTGGTCAACTCCTGGTTGATCCGCAGCGATTCTTCCACTGTCTTGGCATCTGTCAAGAAGGAGCGGATGCGGTCACCTGTGGCTTGGAGGTTTCCGAGCTGAGACTGCAAATCAACATATTCGCTGGTGACATCTTGCCCGGATGCATTTTCATCCAGCACGCGCAGAGCGAGTCCGCGCAGCCGGCGCATTGCTATTTCAAACTGTCCAACCGGTACCCCGATGGTGATGGTAGCGTACTTGTAATTGTTTTCATTGATTTGCTGGTACCACACTTTTGAAGAGATGATGTAACCGCCAACATCGCTGACGATCTGCATGCTGCGGTCAATTCCGTTGTCAGTCTTCTCTACAAGCAGCTTAATTTCTGCGTTTTTAATGATCATGTGATCAGTTTGAACGCCGGTCAGTGCTTCAGTGCCGGTCTGGAAGGTGGTGGTATCAAGTATTGAAGGGTCGGATTGCGTTTGGGGAGCGCCGCCAGTGCCGCTGCCCGCGCTGGATTTTTGCAGTGAGGGCGCATTGGCTTCTTGATCAGTTGCGCCCTGTGCAGGAACCGGGACTACCTCGGAATAGATATCAGCTCCGACCGCCGTTGCGGCGGGCTCAACCATCGGTGCCACCTGGGCTTGTGCAGGGGCTCCACAGGCAGCCAGTGTCAGCGCTGCAAAGACAATCACAAATAGGGTAATACGAAATGGCGATTTCATGGGGATTCCTCCGGCGAATGGTCCCGATCACTACACGGGATGGGTTGGATTTCACCCCATAGACGCCCGCATGCTGGTAGTTGTTCCCCTATTTACAAGGCAATCGTGATATTTTTCTTTTCAAGCCACCGCCCTGTGGCACTTAATAGACCAATCAATGCGCATGCTTGAAGTGTGACCAGCCAGGCTGGCGCGGCGCTATACCAGGCCGGAATATCGGGCAGCACCATTAACCCCAGCAGGAGCAAATGCAGTACATACAACACCAGGGGGTTCTTTCCCCAGGCGGCAAGCGTGGGCAGGCGCAGTTTGAACCTGGCGAATGCTGCAAACAACAATCCACTGGTAGCCAGACTGATCAAAACATAGCTGCCAGAGACTCGATTCTTGCTGATCGGGAATGCTGTCATCAGTAACAGCCCGCCTGCCAGCGCAAGCAAGCAGGCGGCCAAAAAGAAAACGCGTTTTGTTGCGGTAGTCCCGGTCTCAGCACGGGATGAGTGAAACAAATCCGCAAAGACAGTTGCCAGGATCATCATTGCAGCCCAACTGACAGAACCAGGCATGCCGCCGTGTGGGGAATGTAGCACGCTGTTTAGCCAGAAATTATCCAACAGGAACTGGTAAAGTACCAGTAGCGACAGCCCGATCATCAACCGCCAGCGCGATCCAAGCGCTATAACAAAAAGGGTCATCAGCCCGGCAGCGCCGATGGCTTGTAAAACGCCCCAATTGATTGTAGCCCCGTCAATTTGCAGCCAGATCTCTCCCGCGGAAAGGATTGCCCCGATGCCTATCAGCGCCAAAAAACGGGTCACAAAGTGTTGGTAGGCTTTTAATCTTCCGTTGCGGGCAGCGCGCCTGTGCCATGAAATGCCAAACGTCAATCCAATGGCGAAGATAAAAAACGGCGCGATCAGGTCAATCACGGTCAGGCCGATATCGGGAGCATGTTTCAACCAGGCAGGCACGATGTTGACACCCGCCAGGTAATTTGCCAGCACCATCAACAGGATGGCAAAACCTCGAAATTGGTCAATCTCCTCCAGGCGCGAGTTTGCCGGTTGGTTCATGCGGCGAGTCTGGCCTGTATCCGTACAACCCCGGCGCGGTCGTGGCGAGCCGTCAGTTTTACGCTGCCGTCCGTGGGGGCGTGGATAACCCATTCGACTTTGATCCGATCATTGGTCGATTCGTCATACTCATCAGCCGTCGCTGTTTTGTAGGCGCGGCCATCAAGTTGGGAAAATTCCTCGCGCAGCTTGCCGGATTGAAGTGTCGCGCCCTCCGGAAGTTCAATTTCGCAGATAACCCCGCGGCTGGATTTTTTCTCGAGAGCCTTTTTGGTGACGTTGGTGGGCAGCCAGCCGCTATTTTCAACCACCAATCTCACCCGGTAGTTGTGGCTGTCCAGCGGCGTTACGCTTACTTCTCGTAGGGCGAGTTTCGGGGAGATAAGCGCGTTCCACACCAACCAGTCTGGGAAGCGCGCCAATTCCTGCTCCAGGAATGCCGCAGGAGGGTTGGTCCACATATGCAGCGTATCCCAGCCACCAAGTTCCACTTTTCCAAGCTGGGGATGGATGAATTCATACCAGTTAACAAAGCCGGTTCCACCCAACTTTTCGTCGTTCCATTTGAGCAACAGGAAATCGTCTTCCACCGGGTGTTCGCGGTACCAATCGATCAATTTATATTTTTCGATGCCGGCCTGTTTTTGCGGGCTCCAGATTTCCACTGTCCAGGCAAAAATACCCAGGTGTTCATACAGCCAGGTATCAAAGCTGCCGGTTGTGACCGTCTTAGGGTGGTATTTGAAATCATGAAAAACCGAGACATTTGGGTAGCCGGTCATTTTGGTACCCTGCTCGCCAATTTTCTGAAAGGTCCACAGGTCTTCAGCCGGAAATTCTTCATCCGAGCGGTCATCGTATGGGCGCAGCAGTACCCCACTCATGGTATGGAAAGTGATCCCGCCGCCGATGTTGGGATGTTGGACGATGAAATCTGCCAGGTTGCGGGCTTCCGGCTCGCTGATCGGGTACGGTCCGGCCCCAGGTTGGTCGACCTCCTGCCGCCAGTTGACCGGGAAGTTACGATTGAGATCAAGCCCCTCTTTTGCGCCGTGCACCTGGATGGTGGTACCGTCATAATTTGTGATCAGGCCTTCGGGGAGAATGCGATAGTAAGGACCGTCATTTTCGACCGGGTCACGCCGCACCATCAGGCGTTGGTCATCTGGGTGGCACTTCCAGGCCCCGTTTGGATCGAGCACGCGCATGGATAGGATACGCCCGTCACCGTCGATGTCCTCGCTGCCGATCAGGCCATCGATGGGTTCTTCGTTGTATGGGTAGGGCCTGGTACTCGAACGGATTATCTTGGGTTTATCAGCCAGGGCCCATTCGGCGCCATCGGGGTTGACGCGTGGGCAGATGTAAAAGGCGCGCGTATCCAGTGCAGCAGTGACGTTTTTATCCTGTCCATAGCGAGTTAACAGGGAATGTACAAAGTAAAGGTTTGCTGCCGAAGCGGCTACCTCGGAGGCATGGATGTTGCCATCGACCCATAAGGCTGGTTTTTCAGTATCCGGCCCGGTCTCGAAATTGGTCAGCGTAAGCAGCCAGACATCCCTCCCTTCGTGGCTTTTGCCGATCGATTCAACCCTTACCAGGTGTGGGTATTGTTCGGCAAAGGATTGCAGCAGGCTGGTCAGCTCGCCGTAGCGGTAAAAACGATCAAATGCAATATTGGACATCAGATTTTCTCCAGAGTGACAAAAGCGCGTGCGGAGCAATATTTTCCATCAGGTTGGGATGGTTCCGATCTTAGCATTATATCCTGTACGACATTTCATTTGCCATTCCCATGTTCATTTATTCTTCCTTGCGAGTCACAATCCAAAACGCCAGCAGGATGGCAGCCAACCCAACGCCATCGTAGTTGGCAAATCGCAGAATGGATGTGCGCAGAACGGCATGTTGGGGTGGCAGCGCGATCAGGATGGCTGTTTCGCCCAGCAGACCGATCAACTGCATGATTAAGGTTTCCTTAAGTGACAGTATGTTTTGTCGGGGATGCCAGCATGCGATTATGTAAGGTATATTCCACATGACGAATAAAAGCCCAATGCCACGCATAGCAGCCTGACCAGGGATGCCGGTTAACTCAAAGCCGGGAGCATAAGCTCCCGGCCAGAATAAAAATACAATGGCGGCCTGTAGGTTCCAGGCAATGACCATAAAGATCAAAAAGCGTGCTAACCAGATGCGCCGGATAAGATGGGATGAATTACGTACATAGCGAATAATGTTCACGACTTCACTTTATACCATCGTCAATAATTTTGGCTGCCACCAGGCTCAAACTTCCATGGTTTGCCCGGCATGGATGGCTACTCGGTTTTTTTTGTTTTGGACAGCTTGATGGTGACATCTGTCGGCAGTGCCAGCCCGGATTCGATCTCAATCGCCTTGATGATGCCGACTGGCACTGGGCAGGCGGCATGTGTGCAGTACTTGATGCCCAGCTCGTGAGTTTTGGGCATGGCTCTCTTGAAGGAGATCTCTTTAAACGGCTCGACTTCGGTCAACTGTTCAGCCAGGCGCTGAATCGCGGCGCACTCGCTTTGGATGTGCACCTTGCAAACCTTGCCATCCATCGTGGTTTCAACCTGGGTTGAATAACCGCAATTTCCAGCAAAAATTTCGGCATTTGCCATATGAATTGCTCCTTATTTCCATCACTTTTTATAAGATGACGTTGGGCGGGGAAAGTTTCACGATTGCTTCCCTGAAACAGGCCCGGTTGGGGGAACGTGGGTGATCGCCTCGAATACATCCGAAAGCTTCCCAGCCAGGTTCTCGCGGCTAAAGTTTTCTTCCAGATACAGCCGTCCGTTCCGTCCCATCGCCACAGCGTGTGCGCGGCCGGCCTCCAGGAATTGAATGGCGTTGGCCATGTCCTGAGCATCGCCTGGCCTGGGGAAGACGCCGCAGTCGGCCATTTCAACCACCTCGCGGACAACACCTTCGATCGCCAGTACAATCGGTCGTCCGGCTGCCATGTAATCAAAGACCTTGTTTGGATAGGTGGTTTTGTACTCGTCCAGCGGTTTCAGGATGGCGATGCAGGCATCGCTGCCAGCCAGGGCTGCGCTCATTTCGTTTTTTGGCACGGAGGGCAAGAAGGTGACGTTTTTCAGACCCATTTCTGCGGCGCGCGCCTGCAGGTTGGTTTTTTCCTTGCCATCGCCCAGGAAAACGAAATGGATGACCGGGTTCTGAGAGAGGATTTCAGCGCATTCCAGAACCACGCCCAGGTCGTTGGATATGCCGTGCGCCCCAGCGTAAAGCACCACGAACTTGTCCTCGGGAGAGTTTACTTGGAGGGCCTCGCGGAAGGCAGTGCCCCTATCGAGTGGATTGAACATATCCGGGTCGGCGCCATTGGGTATCAGTTCAACAGATTTTGCCCCGCGGTTTTTAACATGTTCCATATAGCCCGGGCTGTTCACCATGATCTGATCGGCGTGCCGGTACAGAAAACCTTCCAACCACAGCGACATCTTGATCAAGGTTGGATTTTTTAGCACCCCCACTGCCACGGCAAAATCGGGCCACAGATCGCGCACTTCAAAAAGGAATTTTGAGCGTTTGATGCGGGCCAGCGCCCAGGCAGTCAGCCCCTGGAAAATGGGCGGCGATGTGCCCCAAATCACATCGACATTCTTAACACCCAACCCAACGAAAAACGATGAAAACATGAAGGATAAAAAAGCAAAGACCCGGTGCACAAACGACCTGTGCAGGGCATTGTAGGTATAAGCCCGCAGAATGGTAACACTCGCTGCGGGTGTGTTTTCTGTGTGCTTTTCCGAAGAATGCGCGTTTTTTGACGATGCCCCGGTCAGGTAACTGATGGGGCTGGCAATGACGGTTACCTGGTGCCCTTTTTGTACGAGAAAGCGCGCAAGTTCGTGGTGGCGTGTTCCGCCAGCTTCGTCCAGAGCGGCAAAGGCCTGGTGGATGATGAGTATATGCATATTTTTACTTTTTTTGACCGCCAATTACCATGATTACATAAAATCCGGGATCTATCTCGAAGGATGAGTATACTTATGGTAGTCCCGGTTCCCGCGCGAGGCAGTGGAATCAGAGACTGGGTCAGGATGGGAAAATGAATTCGCTCTTGAAATGAACATCCTGTTCTGATTGTACTTCGACTGCCAGTGAAAGCGCCGGGATTTTAAGGGAATAAGTGGGTGAAACCCAGCCATAGACCGGTGAAACCAACCCGGCGCCGTGCAGCAGCTCGCCGGCGCGGATAATGGCGCCCCGTTTAATAGGCTGGTTGGTACTTATTGCCAGAGTCACCCAACCATATGGTGAATTCAACCGCAGTTCCAGCCCGGCAGGATTTTGCTGCAATTCCCACTTCCAATCTGGTAGCAGCCAGTGCAGTCGGTAGGTGTGAACCCCGGAACTCTTGTTGAGTAGTCGATCATCCACCAGCCAGTGCTCGTCTTTGAAAACCGTTGCAGTCCGGGTATGACTGATCTTTAATCCGGCAAACGAATCAATCTGCGCTGACCCAAGCTGGATGAAGTTTTCCGGGTTTGAGCCGCCGCTGCACGCTCCATAAGTGGCATCGACCCAATCGAGGTACAGGAAGCGGCTGGCGCGCGTCATTTGTTCTCGCCCGTCCAGGCTGATGGTGTTGTGAACCAGCGTGGAAGTCAGGCGGTTATCCCATGGTGAACTGGCATTGTACTGGTAAGTGCCAGCATCTTGGGCAATATTCACCCCACGCCACCACAGGTCAAGGTGGAGCTGGTCGGCATGCGATGGTCGGGATGTGTAATGGACGGCACGCAGGTAACACCATGAATTTGGCGAACGCAGGGTGAGGATGGAATCATCCTGGCTCCTGTTTGGGATGGCCTGATCCGGTTCGGTCGCTCGGTTTCCGGTGGGATCCAACCCAAACCACAGCGCCATTTCATCCCAGCCACCAGCAGGCAATCCCTTGTGTAGAAAAGCAAGCGCAGAGGCCTGTGCCACTGGACGGAAATCGCTGAAAGCAGTGTTGGAAAGTGGCAGGATCAACGCGCCGTCGTTGGCGCCCAGGTTGGGTACGCATCCGCTTTCAGGATCAAGCATATCCATCAGCCAGCGGGCAGCCCGGCCCAGGTTATTACGGCTGATGTCATCCAGGCAGCGCTTATATGAATCAACCTGGTTCCCTGGATTGGAATTGACAGGCCCGCAATCTGCCTGCCTATCAAGTGCATCGATCCACAGTGCCGATTGCAACATCAGGCGTTGGTAATTGGTGGAGTGTTGGGCGTATTCGCCTATCCCATCGATTTGATGCGTAAAGCACCACGAAAGCCATTTCCTGCCGGTGCTGAGCCAATGATTTGAATCCGGGTGGCCCGGCAGCGCCAGCCCGGCAGTAACCAGCGCGGTGGCCTCTGTCAGCAGGTGGTTGTTGTTCTGCGAACGCGCATATACCAGCGTGGGGGGGATGCGCCTGGCGTGGTTGGCGGTGGCGTTTGCTAATGCGCAAAGCCGGTCCCTGCTGGAATGCTTTGAAGTTGCGAAAACTTGCGCTCCCCAGACAAAGGCAATCAAGCGCAGCCCTACTTCCTGCCCGGATGTCCAGTTTGGGCCCAGGTAGGGTGGGTTTCCAGCTATGAAGCTTTCGAACAGGTGCCAGAAGGCCAACGCATATTTTTCATTGTGGCTGGCATGATATGCGCGCCCTAAAATAAATGCCCACCCGAAGCGCGCCGGCTCCCAGGTGAATTTGATGTCTTCCTGGTGGCGTATTTTGCCAGATTCATAGTCGCACCAGTGTGAGAGCGGGCCTGCCGGTTCCAGATTGATAGCCACAGCAAGCGCACCAAATTGGCGAAATTTACCGTCCACGATCTCATCCGCTTCGGCGAGCAGCGTCCCAATTCCGGCCTCGCCAACAATGCCGAGCATCTGCTCACGTGATGGCACCGGCATGACCGATTGAAGCTGCAGCCCATTTACAGGGTTGGGGATTGCATGGGTGACACGGCGATAGTGCCCGCTGATCAGGCCGAATTTATACACGGCGTTCAATGTTACCTGGGTCAGACCCAACTGGCGCAGCGCTTTCAGGGCGGTTACAAGGCTTAAAATTTTCATCCTTATTTGATGCGATCGAGGTGTACTAGCGCAAAAAACAAGGCGCTAACGTGCATGGACTGTAACAAATCCCTGTTTTTCGCCATGCGGATCACCTCGTCGATGGGGGTAGGGAATACATCGATTTCTTCATTGGCATCCAATTGCTGAGCGCCAAATTTGACTACATCCTGTGCCAGGAAGGTGTGAAGCATATTGATATGGTTATCCGGGTTGGGCGATACTGCCCCAGTTTCCACCATCGTCCCGCCGCTGTAGCCGGTTTCTTCAAGCAGTTCCCTTGTGGCAGCATTCAAGGGGGATTCACCAGGATCGACTACCCCGCCAGGCAGCTCCCAGATGACTTTCCCGGCACCGTGACGGTATTGCCTGATCAGGATGATTTCCTGTTTTTTTGTTAGTGCAACGATAGTGGCCCAGGTGCTGAATTCCAGCACCATTTTTTCGATCAGCCTGCCATTTGGCAGCTCGCAGGTATCCACGCGAAGATTTTTGCGCGGACGGGTTGTTTCCAATATCTTCCAGGGTCTCAGGCTCATATATTCTCGCGCAGATCAGGATTCATCCAACTCGATCACGATTTTCGTGACCCGGTTTATTTCATCCAGACTGCTGCCGCGTGCTTTTTCCAGACGTTCAGAGCGTTTGGAGAATTGATCCATTGCGAAGTTGATGAAATCTGCCTCTACCAGCCCAAATGGAACGACGGTGTAGGCCGCGAAAGTGTCACCAATGATGGAGATGGTTGCTGGCAGCAGGTCATTCATCTGATTTTGCAATTCATCCCATAGATCTGGGTGTTCCGCTACCAGGCGCGAGAGCAGGTAAATGCCGTAGGCGATATGGCGTGATTCATCCTGTTTGAGCAGTGCGATGCCTTTGCGCAGCCCGGGCAGCAGATTGCTGCGTTCAAGCATGCTGAAGAAAGCGTGATAACCGGTCTCTGCTAGCACGCCTTCTACGATCATGTTATAGGTGGCTGAGGCGCGGATTTGCGCAGTTGGGGATGGATCGTTTTTGAGCGCCATTAATGCCGCTGGAAGGGCTTCGTAAAAGATAAAGCGGTAGTGATCAGTATGATAGCGCGACAGGTCGGCCGGTGCGCCAGCGACTTCATCGATAAAGCGCTGAAAGAAATCGGTGTGTTTGGCTTCCTCGAACAAGAAGGTGGTCAGGTACATTTCATCCTCGAGGCGCCCTTCTGCGGCGATTGCACCGATCAGAGGCAGCAAGTCCAGGGTTACTGCCTCCTCGCCGGAAACAAACATACCTGTCAGCCTCCAGATTAGATCCTGTTCATCAGCGCTCAGGCTGGCCCAATCTGCCTTATCCTTTGTAAAATCAAGGTCGGATGGGTTCCAGATGCCAAGTTTTTTTGCCTTTTCATACAGGCGCATTGGCGGCAGCTCCCGGTTGAGGCCGCGAGTGGATGTGACGAAGGATGTATGGGGTGTCATGGGCTGCCTTTTCAGCGATAGTTACTGATCTTCCCCCTCCCCCATTTGTGTTCTCCAAATGGGGGAGGGGGGCTGCGATAGTGCCGGTTCCAGCACGGCCACGGGGTCGAGAGTCTTAGCCTTGGGCAATTGCAAAGACGCGTTCGAATTCACGCTTGTCTTCATCTAATAATGGCAGAAGCGGACGGCGCGGATTTCCAACCGGCATGCCGAGAAGTTCACACCCATATTTGGCCTTCTGAGTATAGCTGCCGCTTTCCATGTTGCGCAGCAGCGGCAGAATTTTTTCCATTGCTGTGCGCGCCTTGATGAAATCGCCCGCCTGAGCGGCTTCCAAAACGGCAACATGCTGGCTTGGCGCGCAGGATCCAGCGCCGCCGATCCAGGCCTGGGTGCCCCACAGGAAATAATCGAGCGCCTCGTCATCCGAGCCACACACGATCTGGTACCGTTCGCCGTAGCGCATGCGCATTTCGTAGAGACGCGGCATCTCACCGCTGGATTCCTTGATGCCGATAACGTTTTTGCAGTCAACCAGCCCATCCAGCACATCATAGCCGATCTCGCTGCCGGCCCGCCACGGGAAGTTATACAATACGATCGGGATTTCAACCGCATTGGCCACAGCACGGTAGTGCGCCAGCAGCTCGCGCTGGTTGGGGCGTGAGTAGGGCGGCACTGCCACCATCAACCCATCGTACCCCATTTTTGCGGCGATCTCAGAGTAGCGCACCACATCACGAGTAGCGCCTGAGTTGGTGCCGGCAAGCAAAGTGGCGCGGTTCCCGGCGTAATCCTTATAGAACTTGAAAATATCCAGTCGTTCCGATTCACTGAACGCATAAACTTCGCCTGTGGTACCACCCGGCACCAGCCCTACCACACCGTTAGCGAGCACAAAATCGATTAACTGTTGCAGAACTTTATAATCGATGTTCTCATCAGCATCAAACGGGGTGACGACCGGTACATAAACACCTTTCATTTGCATGGGACAGCTCCTTTGAAAAATAGGGTAGGATATTTCCTGTAAGAAGAAAGAAAGTCGATTTTATCCGTTATACACCTCATCACCATTCGGATATTGGGTATATAACTCAGGTCCGGAAAAGATACCAAACAACTCCATTGGGATCACGACCAGGGCGGTTTCCTCCAGCGCTTCGCGGTTGGCAGCATCATCCACCCGTTCTCCTGGTTCGGTCGCCCCGCCTGGTGGACCCCAGCAGCCACTGTCAAAGTGTTTCATTAGCAGCAATCGCTCCTGTTCATCTACCAATAAAATAGCTGCGCCTATCATCAAGATAGGGATGTGACCGATTAATTCACGAAGCTGCAAAATAGGTTCCACGCTGATATTTTATGACCCAACCGCAATCTTCTGGCCGTTTGTTCGGATTGATTCTACCGCCGCGATCATGGCTGCACTTACACCAAACAATTGATCATAAGGGATCGGCGCCGCGCCACTTTGAATGGCGCTTACCAGGGCCTGCATTTCGCCCAGGTGACCCTTATCCTGCTTGAAAGCAGATTTGAACTGTTTTCGGCTGCCGTTTTCAACAGTCTCCAGCGAGCGGTAATCATCCAATACCGCAATACGCCCACCACAAAAGACCTCCACGCGTTCCTTGGCAAAGGATTTGTCGCCGCTGGCCAGGTAATCGACCACCCCGATCGAGCCATCCGCGAAGCTGAAGCTCATCGAAACGTTGTCCTGCCGGTATTTTCCGTTATCAGGTAGAGCTTGAGCGCAAACCGAAACCGGCGTGGCGCCAACCAGATAAGTGATCAGATCGACAAAATGGCAGCCCTCACCGATGATTCGTCCGCCGCCCAGAACCGGGTCATGCGTCCAGTGATTGAGCGGAATATAACCGGCGTTGATCCTATAATGCGCGTAAAGCGGTTCGGTACGCTGGCTGACAAAAGCCGAAAGCTGCTGCGCCAGCGGTGCAAACCTGCGATTGAAGCCAACCATCAACAGGCGCCCGCTGCTTGTTTCTGCCTGCTGCTTAATGACCGTGCGGACTTCCGAGAGTTGCTCAAGCGTCAACGCCAGCGGTTTCTCCACGAAAACATGCTTGCCTGCCTGTAGCGCCCGGATCACCAGGTCAGCGTGACTATCGTGGCGCGTCAGGATGGCTACGGTATTAATCTTTGGCTCGTTGATGATCTGGTCATCGTCCGAACAGGCGTAAGTGAAGCCAAATTTTTTCCCGGAGTGCTGGGCATGCATACCGCCTGCCGATGCGATGCCAACCAGCTCGATGCCAGCGGTTTTCTTGATCGCGGGTAGCAGCGTTGCGTTGGCAAACAGCCCGGCTCCTAAAATACCAAGCTTTACCTGGCTTTCTTTTTGTCCATACGATACACCAGTTGAAGACGGTTTGCTCAACTGGATTACGGTTGAGCGAGGGGCTTGCTCAAGTGGATACTGCAACAGCACGCCCAAAAAAGGCACCTTGTTTTTACCGGTGATGATCTCATAGGCTTCAGGCGCCTGCTCCACAGGAAAACGGTGACTGATGAGCGGGCTGACATTCAGTTTACCGCTCTCCAGTAATTCCACAATGGCCTGGAAGTTGCGTCCCTCCGTCCAGCGCACATAACCGATTGGGTAATCTATGCCGTTTTCTTCATAGCCGGAATCATAGCGACCGGGACCATAGGAACGCGAGTTAATGAAAGACAGTTCCTTCTCATAATAAACCTTGCGCGGAAAATTCAACCCCACCGCTCCGGTTGCCACCACTTTAGCCCTGTCGCGCGCGATTGCGCCAGCCAGTTCAACCGGGTCATTAGAGGCTGTATCCGCACAGATCAGCACACTGTCAAAGCCGCGGTTGGATGTAAACGCCTGACTGGCATCTGCTGCATTGGGGCGAACAACTGCTGCAATGCCAAATTTTTTGGCTAGCTCAACACGCTCCGGGTTGGTGTCAATCCCGAAAACGCGGCAGCCGGCTGCCGCAGCGATCTGGATGGCCAAAAGCCCCAGCAACCCCAGCCCGATGACGGCTATACGTTCGCCGATCTGTGCTTCGGTCAGGCGAAAACCGTGCAGAGCAATCGCGCCCAGGGTGGTGAAGGCGGCCGAGTCGAAATCGACCCCATCCGGAAGCGGCGTAAGCAAGCTGCCCGGCACAAGGTTATATTCGGCATGCACGGCATACCCACCGCCGGCGCAGGCGACACGCTGCCCGATCTTGAAGCTGTCCATGCCGTCACCTAACGAGATGATCGTGCCTGCTGATGAATAGCCCAGTGACATGGGCGCATCGAGCCGGCTGAAGGTGGCTTCGAGTGTCGAGACCAGCCCCTCGCGTCTCATTTTGTCGAGCACTTGCCGTACGAGGTCAGGGCGTGAGCGCGCTTTGCCTACCAGCGACTTCTCGCCAAATTCAACCAGCATCCGTTCCGTCCCGGCCGAAACCAGCGAAGCTGCCACCTGTACGAGTGCCTGCCCACGGCGCGGAGTGGGGATGGGCACTTCAGCGACGGTCGTTTTGCCGTCACGCATGTTTTGGAGGATTTGTTTCATAATATTTTGCTGTTTCCCTTGTCTTCCTGCTTGATGGTGATCAAAAGTATACCGCAGAACAAACCGAAGATGATGGCCCATTGATGTGTTTCGGGGTTAGTCTGCTGTTCCATTGGGCAGAATAGCTGTCGTATTTTTTTTATTTCATGTTATGCTTTGGTTATCCTGGAACCATGATTATCCGGATTAATCCCAACCCCACAAGAACCAGAATCTGCTTCGAAGGATGAGCATGATTAGATCCATAGCAAGGTCAGGGGCCATCATTCTGGAGGAAAATCCATGACTCAAAATAGTTGTTTCTGGTCTATAGATGGACCCGCCTCGAAATCGTACCTGGATAAACCACTTCCAGATAGAACCGATGTGGTGGTGATAGGAGCTGGTTTTACGGGCACATCTGGAGCGCTGCAACTGGCAAAAGGTGGTGCGCGCGTTACCTTGCTGGAGGCCCAAAGTGTTGGATGGGGTGCCAGTTCTCGCAATGGAGGCCAGGCGCTCTCGTGTCTTCATCACACTCTTCACAGCCTGATAAAGGTCCATGGTCGCGAACAGGCCAGAGCCATGTTTCTCGCGGCAACACTGGCTGCAGACGCGGTGGAACAAATAGTCCGGGATGAAAATATCGCGTGCGATTATGTACGCTGCGGAAACATCGAAGCCGCGAGCAAGCCAGCGCATTTTGATGAATTCAAAAAAGAACAGGAAATACTGCGCGAACTGGCGGGTTATGAAGTGCAAATCCTGTCGAAAGGTGAGATGTCACCTGAGCTTGACAGCACGGCCTATCACGGCTTGATGATCAACCCGCGCAGCGGCTCTGTGCAGCCCTCCAAATTTGTAAATGGAATGGCGCTTGCCGCTGAACGCGCCGGCGCGGATATCCACGAAGGCACCCACGTGTTGTCGATCGAACGAATCGGGAACATCCCAGCTCATGATGGAAGTCGGTTTATTGTCCGGACTGATCGAGGCAGCATCGCCACCAGGGAAATTCTGCTAGCTGCCAACGCCTGGGTTGGGAAAATTGTTCCACAATTTCGCCATCGTGTCATCCCTGTTGAGAGCTTTGTGATTGCTACTGAGCCGCTTCCCAATGATCTGGCTCAGCGCCTGATCCCTCACAACCGGGTGGTATACGATACCCGGAATGTGTTGGCTTATTATCGTCTCTCTCCAGATGGGCGTATGGTCTGGGGCGGCGAGGGTACTTTTGTGGGGGTTAATCCGCGCGCCAACATCAATACGTTGCGACGCGGGATGATCAAGGTCTTTCCTGAACTGGTAGATTTCAAGATCGATTATTACTGGAGCGGAACGCTTGGTCTGACACTTGATGAGAATTCGCATGCTGGTCAAGTGGATGGCATGTGGTATTCTATGTGTTATGTGGGCCATGGCGTGACCCTGGGTACTTATTTGGGCCAGCAAATGGCAAATGGGATCCTTGGCAAAACCAGCAACAACCCTTTTGCAGATTTGCAGATTCCAACTGTGCCTTTCTATCGGGAGCAGCATTGGGTGGGAAACCTGGGAAAAGTCTGGCGCGGGTTTTTGGATCAGATTGGATAGCTGTAGTTGATTATGATTGGATGAAGAATGAAACCTGTTGGACTGGGATTCCGGGAAGTTATGGTTTTGAAATTAACCGAAAGAGGCAGGCTGTTATAATTTAACTTGTTAAAATAGGAGAATTCCGTGAGCGATGCCCGCATTGAACGATTTGCCAAAGTTCTCGTAGATTACTCTGCCCGAATCCAACCTGGTGACCGGGTGTTGATTGAAGCTACCACCGCTGCCGAACCATTGGTGCGGGCTTTATACAGCCACATCATCCAGGTAGGTGGTAATCCGCAGATTCTGCTTGACTTTCCTGATCAAATGGAGATTTTCCTGACCAATGCCGGGAATGAGCAGTTGGATTTTGTACCGCCCTTGATGAAGCTGGCTTACGAAACATTCGAATCTCGCATCCGGATCCATTCCCAAACAAACCCTCGTGCACTGGGTGGGATAGATTCTGCCAGGATGGGCCGCCGTCAGAAGGCGCTGTCCTCAATTTTGGAGACTCAAATGCGTCGTGGCGCAGCCGGCCAGTTAAAGTGGGTCACCACGCTTTTTCCAACAGAAGGTTATGCGGTTGAAGGTGGCATGAGTCTGCGCGCTTACGAAGATTTTGTCTATCGCGCTTGCCATGCCAACGAAGCTGATCCGGTGGCATATTGGAAAAAAGTTGAGGCTGAACAGGCCATCATGATCGAGAAGATCCATGGCCACAACCTTGTCACTCTGCATGGGCCGAATGTGGATCTGAGCCTATCGGTTAAGGGACGCACGTTTATGAACTCATGTGGCACGCACAATATGCCGGATGGCGAGATCTATACTGGTCCAGTGGAAGAATCCGTGAACGGCTGGGTAAAGTTCACCTATCCGGCCATATTTAATGGCGTTGCGGTTGAGGGCATTGAGCTAACTTTCTCCAAGGGTCGGGTGGAAAAAGCCAAAGCTGTCAAAAACGAAAAATTCTTATTTGAAATGCTGGCAACTGATCCAGGCGCGCGTTTTTTGGGTGAGTTCGCCATCGGCACCAATTTCGAGATCGATAAATTCACCGGTAACATTCTCTTTGACGAGAAGATCGGCGGCTCCTTTCACATGGCGCTGGGGGCCGGCTATCCCGAAACCGGATCCAAAAATAAGAGTGTCATTCACTGGGACATGATCTGTGACATGCGTCAAGATGCTGAAATCGCCGTTGATAGTGATGTGATCTACCGTAACGGCAAGTTTGTGTTTTAAGACCAGATCAATATTCCCCCACCTCCGGGTCAATTTCCTGTGCATATGCGGCAATCCCACCTGCCAGGCTGCTGACGTTCATCCAACCGTTTTGCATCATCCACATAGCTACACTGGCAGACCGAATGCCGTGATGGCACATCACCACTATCTCTTCTTGCGGGGATCGTAATTCTTCTGGAAAGGCCTCGTGATATAACTCGCTGATCCGGCTCATCGGCACATTCACAACCCGTTTATCAACCAGGCTGGCAAGATTCAGTTCCCAGAGTTCGCGCACATCCAGGATGGTGAACTTGCCACCGTCATTTGCCAGCATCTTCTCTCGCAGCTCGCTTACCGAAATCTCGCGAAATTCATCCGTCATACTGATAAACTCCAAATCCTGTGTTTTAAGCGCGCCAATACCCGTGCCGAACCGTGCGCACATCCTCGGACGTCATAAAAGCCTCCGGGTCTTGTTCATGTACCAGTTTTTGAACGTGTGGCACATCTTTTCTCAATACGCTGACCGATAACACACTTACCATGCCATCTTTTCCGCGCGCCGGGATTTCTGTAACCCCATAGCCTTTATCTCGTAGGGTTTGCGCCATCGCCACCCCCAGCCGTGGACTGATAATCCGTAAATGGATATGGCCGATCGCCAGGCGTTCCTCGATCAACATACCGATCACATTGCCGGTGGCGAACCCGGCGGCATAGCCGATCACGTTGAGAGGGTTATTCAAATGACTCAATACTGATGTAATCGCCAATACGTAAATGGCTGATTGGAAAAAGCCAAGCACCCAGGCGATACCTTTACGCCCGCGCATCACGAATAACATGCGCAAGGTATCCATGGTCATATCACTCACGCGCATCGAGAAGATGGTTAATGCGCCTATCCAGGCGGCAGGGGAAAGAAGAAATTCCATTTTATACTCCTTGAAAATGTTAAATATGCTCCCACACTAACGACGGCGAAACCGGCGCCCTTGTTCAGTACCGGTTGTGGCCTCGTGCAGGAACCGGGACTATCGCTCGAGGTAGACCCCAGTTCTTGTGGGGCATCTCCGATTCGCCTGTCATTGCGAAACCGGCGCCCTTGTTTTATGCCGGTTGTGGCAATCTCCGGTTAACCGAGTAGGTGCGGCGAAAGGATAGTACCGTTTAAGAGGTTGCCACGTCGCGGAGGATGCGCTCATCATGAATGGGAAAGAAAAAAGGTTGAAGCTCTGTACGAGGCATCCAACCTTTTCGGTCAGCATAATTTCCTGCTTCTGCCCTTGATCTTACGGTTTGCTCATGGCTGGCAGGTACAGTCGTTCTGTATATTCTTTTAACATTCGGCGGGTGCTGAACTGTGGTGTAATGGTGCGCAGTGATTCCTTCATGCGCTGCACCCACTTGACCGGTATGTCGTTTGCATCGCGTTCGCCGTAATACAGCGGGATGATTTCCTTTTCGAGTGTCTCATACAGGCTTTCGGCATCAGCAACATCCTGCACATCCTCGTTTAATTCGGCATCTGGTCCGATCGCCCAACCGTTATCACCATTATAGGCTTCGCGCCACCATCCATCCAGAACTGAGAAATTGAGGGCACCGTTGACTGCTGCTTTCATGCCGGATGTGCCGCTGGCTTCGTTAGGGCGACGCGGGGTGTTCATCCAGATATCCACGCCTTGCACCAGGTAGCGCGCAAGGTTCATATCGTAATCTTCCAGGAAGACAATCCGCCCGCCATTTTCGGCCTTCTTGACGGCACGGTACACTTCCTGAATCAGCATCTTGCCAGGTTCGTCAGCCGGGTGTGATTTGCCAGAAAAAATGATCTGTACCGGCCGGTTTGGCTGGTTGATGATCCGCAGCAGTCGATCAAATTCGCTTGTTACCAGGCTGGCACGCTTGTAAGTCGCAAACCGGCGTGCAAACCCGATGGTCAACACGTAGGGATCGAGCATGACGCCGCTGGCGATGACCTGCACCGGGTGAAAGCCACCCTTCATCCAGCGCTGGCGGGCGCGTTCCTGGATGTAAAAAGACAGCTTGCGCTTAAGGTGACTGCGTACGGCCCACAATTCGCTGGCTTGAATGGTCTCCATCTTTTCCCACATCTCAAAATCATCAAGATGTTCCAGCCAATCGTGTCCAAAGTGTTTTTCGTACAAAACGCGCATACGTCGTGCCAGCCAGGTGGAAGTATGCACCCCATTGGTGACGTACGTTATTGGGACATCTTCTGCGGCGCGACCAGGCCACAGACCTTTCCACATTTCACGGCTGACAATGCCGTGCAGCTCCGAAACAGCATTGCGCCCATTTGAATATTTTAGCGCTAAAACGGGCATGGAAAAGGTTTCGCCCCAGTTTACCTGGTGGCGGGCAAGGTCTGCGAATTGGTCGCGGGTGAGACCAAGTTCGGGCCACAGGCAGGCCAGGTATTTGTCGATCAGCCACAGGGGGAATTCATCGTTGCCCGCTGGGACGGGGGTGTGGGTGGTAAAGACGTTGTTGACTTTGCTCAGGTTGATGGCTTCTTCGAATGTCTTGCCGGTTTGAACCAATTCACGGGCCCGTTCGAGTGTCATAAAGGCAGCGTGACCTTCATTCATATGCCAGACGGCTGGGCTATAGCCCAGCGCGCGCAGCGCACGCACCCCCCCTACGCCAAGCAGCACTTCCTGCATAATGCGCAAGTTTACGTCGGACCAATACAGCCTGGTGGTTAGCTGTCGCACGAATGGGTTATTCGCATCCATGTTCGTATCGAGCAGGTAGAGCGGTGTTCGGCCAATGCGCACCTCCCAGATGCGGGCCTGCACCGGGCCGTCTGGGAATTCCACCTGGATGGTCAGCTCGCTGCCATCTTGTTTGCGCACCAGGTTAAGCGGCAGGTTTTCAAAATCGAGCGGGTTGTTCGTGGCTTCCTGCCAACCATCCTCGCTAATGCGTTGCGAGAAATAACCTTCGGTATACAACAACCCAACTCCCACCAGCGGCAGGCCGATATCGGAAGTCTCTTTTAGATGATCCCCAGAAAGAACACCCAGTCCGCCCGAATAAATTGGCAGTGTTTCGTGCAGGCCGAATTCCATCGAGAAGTAAGCGATCTGCTTCTGCTGATTGGGATATGTCGCCCCAAACCAGGTGTTTTCGCGGTTCAGGTAAGTGTCAAAATCGGCAAAAACCCGATCGTATAACTCCAGGTAAAGTGGGTCCTGGGCTGCCGCATTCAGTACGGGGCGGGGAACATTACGCAGCCAGCGGATGGGGTTATGGTTTGCCCGTTCCCATAGATTATTGTCGATGTGGTTGAAAAGACGCAGAGCCAATGGGTTCCAAACCCACCACAGGTTATAAGAAAGTTCGCCCAGCCGGTTGATGCGGCGCGGTAGATCAAAGTGGTTTGGAAGTTTTGTTTTAAACGTTGTCATGTTTTTCCTTTCTCGTTTTAGAATCATAGATGGCCCCTGTCTCTCGTGCTCTGTGCAAGAACCGGGACTATCGCAGCAACCGAGACCATCTACGGGATAGATATTAAAATTGGCGGCATAATAATACCACGAAGACGAAAGCCTATTCCTGATAACTTATTTTGGTCTTACAATATCAGCATGAGTACCGTTCAACTCTTCGCGACCTGTTTGGTGGATACATTTTACCCGGCAACAGGTCAGGCCATAGTCAATATCCTGAACCGGTTAGGGATTGATGTAGGTTTCCCACCTGGTCAGACCTGCTGCGGACAACCGGCTTACAATGCCGGTCTGCGCAATGAAGCCATGCCGGTTGCCAGGCATACTATTGAAGTATTCGAAGCTGTGCCCGGCCCCGTTATCATCCCATCCGGATCGTGCGCTGTAATGATTAAACATGGTTATCCGGAGCTTTTCGCATCGGATCCAGGCTGGCTTGCGCGCGCGCAAGCCCTGGCGGCCCGCACCTTTGAGTTTTCTGAATACCTGGTGGACATTCTGGGTGTCACTGATCTGGGCGCGCGCTGGGATGGCGTTTTGACATATCATGCTTCCTGTCACCCAAACCGGCACCTGGGCATCGATCGACAGCCGCGTGCCTTGCTTTCTGCAGTTCATGGCGCCACACTGGTGGTTTTGCCAGATTCGCAGGATTGCTGCGGGTTTGGAGGGGTTTTTTCAGTAGAACACCCTGAATTGAGCGCGGAGATGCTCAAGCGCAAGATTTCCAATCTTGGACTGAGCAAAGCTCCCACGTTGGTGGTGACCGAGTCGGGCTGCCGGATGCACATTGCCGGTGGGCTGAGCAAACAAAAAGCCTTTCAACGTGTAATGCATCTTGCCGAAGTGCTCGATTCCCATTAACCTTATCTGCGATAGTGCCGGTGCCCCGTGTGGGAGCCGGGACTATCGCTAGCACGGCCATTGGAAGGAAAGGCATGGATCTATTTCGGACTCACAACAACCAGGATTTATTCCGAAAGCGCATTCGCATTTCGATTGCGGATGAAAGCCTGCAAAAAGCGCTGGATGCCAACGCGGAGCGGCGCGCCAGGGGCCGCGCCAACGCCATTGCCAGCCTTCCGGATTGGGCAGAGCGGCGTCAGAAGGCACATGCCATCCGCGCGGATGTGATCGAACACCTGGATGAGTACCTGTCGCAGTTCATCAGCCGTGTTCAATCAAACGGTATCACGGTTCATCGCGCAGATAATGCTGCCGAAGCCGTGCGAATAGTTCTGGAAATCGCTGAAACGCGAACTCCACACCTGGCAGAGTCTGGATCTGTTCGATCTGATGCGAAAGGGCTGTTGTTTGCCAAATCCAAATCGATGCTCTCCGAGGAGATCAACCTCAACCCTGCCTTGCAGGCCGCCGGGCACCGTGTGGTGGAAACCGACCTGGGCGAATACATTGTCCAACTGCGTGGCGAACGCCCGTCCCATATCATTTCTCCGGCTGTGCATTTGCGCCGGCATCAGGTGGCCCAGCTTTTTCATGAAAAGCTGGGCATTCCCTATTCTGAAGATATCCCCACCCTTACCACGGCCGCGCGCGGTGTGCTGAGGCAGGTTTTTCTCAACGCAGATATCGGCATCACGGGCGTCAATTTTGGTATTGCCGAAACCGGCACGATCACACTCATTACCAATGAGGGCAATGGGCGTATGTGTGCCACTCTGCCTCCTGTCCACATTGCCCTGATGGGTATGGAGCGCTTGCTGCCCACCCTGGATGACCTGGCATTGTTCCTCTCAATGCTGCCGCGCTCATCTTCTGGACAAAAATTGAGTGTGTACACCCAGCTGCTTCAACGTCCGGAACCAGACCAGCAAAAACACCTGGTCATTGTTGACAATGGTCGTTCCAAGCTGCGTGCTTCCGCGCTCAAGGAATCGCTTTACTGCATTCGCTGTGGGGCCTGCCTGAACGCCTGTCCAATCTTCCGAGAAATTAGCGGTCATGCCTACCTGGGCAAAGATGGGGCGATCGCGCCATATCCCGGCCCGATCGGCTCGGTTATTTCGCCTGGTTTGATGGGGGCCAACTATGTTCAATTGGCGCAGGCTTCATCGCTGTGCGGGGCATGCAAAGATGCCTGCCCGGTGGATATCGATCTGCCCAAGATGCTTTTACGCCTGCGCGCGGGCGAGCTTCCTGCGGCGGCTCAACCGGCAGCACAGCATACCTCTCGTAGTGGCGCCGGACTACCGCCCACCCTCAAATTGATTCTGGCTGCATACAGCCGAATCGCCGCCCACCCGAGTCTTTTTTCGCTCGCGCAAAAGCTGGCTGGCTGGTTTGCGATTCCGCTGCCAGCCTTCATCCCTTTGCCAGCATTCAGCGGGTGGGGTTTCAGCAAGGATCTTCCCAAACCAGCCGCAACCCCTTTTAGAAAAAGTTTTACATCTCAACCGCAGGGCTGGCGGGTAGATGGGCAGATGCCCGTGAAATTGGGAGCGGCTAACCAGCCTGCGCCTGCGCCACTCCCACCAGTGCCCGATGATCTGGTTCAGATCTTTACCCGTGAATTAAACGAGTTGGGTGGGCATGTTTATCCCATTTCAGTAAGTGAATATCCCGAAAAGTTGGCCAATTTTTTGCACGAACGCGGCATCGGGTGTGTGCAAATGGGGGCAAGTGTGGCAGGTCTGGCGGCTGCTGCCCTGGTTGAACGCGGGATCCAGGTTCAGCACAGGTATGACGCGGATCTTCAGGCGGGTATCACTCCTGCCCTGGCGGGCATCGCTGCCACCGGCACACTCGTGATCGTGGGTTCAGTTGCGCACCCATTGACCGCCTCGTTGGTTCCGCCGATTCATATTGCTGTCCTGATGGCTTCTGCCATCCTGCCATCGCTTGAGCAAGCCATGCTCCTGCCAGACTTGGCGCTGGCTCCAGCCGTAGTGTTGGTCAGCGGCCCCAGCCGCACCGCCGACATCGAGATGACCCTGACAATCGGCGTGCATGGGCCGGGGGAACTGCATGTGTTCGTTGTTGACGACACAGCCGGCAAGTGATAAAATTCAGCCCGCTTGTACGCCCCCATCGTCTAGTGGCCCAGGACGGGGCCCTCTCAAGGCCCAAACAGCGATTCGAATTCGCTTGGGGGCACATTATATATGTGTGTTAGGTGTATGAGAGGGTGGTACCCCCACCTTCTCAATATCCGATTGGTTCCGAAAAGCTGCAAAACCCATGCCGGATTTGAAAGAGTATATCCAAACGACCGAAGCAGCCGCGCAGCTCAACTATCATGTTGAGCATGTGCGCCGCATGATGCGCGAAGGTAGTTTGCTGGGGATCAAGATCGGCCGTACCTGGCTGGTGCAAAAGAAATCGCTGGATGATTATGTGGCCCGGAC
>CAIMZS010000431.1 GCA_903846015.1 uncultured Anaerolineae bacterium
AACATCAGGCGTCTGGCACTAATTTCAATAAACAACCCGGCTCCAGGTGATTCGGATCCGGGTTGAAGCTATTTTAATTGGGCGCCTGACCTTCCAGCGTTAATAAATTGCGCACCCAGCTGCCCACCCACCAGTATTGAAAGTCTCTACCCTGTGAAGTCTCCACAGCGCCAACGATTCCGTAGATAGGCGCAATAGCCATCCCCAGCAGCAGCGCAGGTGTCAAAACACATGCGAAGGGGATCAATACGATCCCGATTACCAGTGCGCTCAAAATACCAACCACGCCCCACATCACGCCGATCCCATACCATACCACCAACTGGAACAGGAAGGCCTGCATGGCATGGTAGGCCACATATCTGGAGCGGTTGGCATACATCAGGTAGATGATTAGCGCCACCACCGGCCCCAATACACCGGTGAACAGGTTGACCAGTACGCTCAGATGGGCCAGCATCGCCCAGGTGCGCTCTTCTGCTTGGGATACAGGGGTAGGGATGGATGAATAGGTGTTTAAGGTTGCAGTAGTCATTTTGCCTCGCTTATGCCCGTTAGAGCTGATAGGATTTTCATTCTCAGTTGTTCTTGGGAACAGTTTCACTATCTTTACGCGGCCTGACCTGGAAAGTTGCATACATCACACTGGGTTAAACAAAAAGATCCGCGCATGAACTGCGCGGATCTTTTTGTTTGCCGGGTAGGGAAATTAAGCCCAGCCCTGGCCCTTACACAGATTCGTGATCACGGGCACTTCCACTATCTTGCCCTGGTAGGCCTGGTAGGCCAAAAAGAGCATATAGAACCAGACCAAAATGCTACCACACCCGAGGGTAAAGGTACCAAGAGCGATGCTAATAAGTCCAAGAATCAATGCTTGGGCATTGTGCGCCTTAAGAAACGGGCGATTTTTCTTGTCTTCCATCAAGATGATGATGATGGGCATCAGTGGGGAAAGAGCATAGGCGAGTGCAGCCCACAACTTATCGTCACTGCTGACTTCTGAATCAAAACTAGACATGGTTTAAGCCTCCTTAGGATTGGTTGCAATGATTGTACAACGAAAATACACAAAAATCAATCAGAAATTATCGTGTTAAAATCATAACATGAAAACACGCATCATATTCATGGGTTCTCCCGATTTCGCCGTCCCGGCCTTGCGCGCTTTGGCCTTACATTATCCCATCGTGGGCGTAGTCACTCAACCAGACCGGCCTTCTGGACGCGGCATGCTTCTCAGCCCGCCGCCCATCAAGCTTACCGCCATCGAACTGGGTATTCCCTTCATCCAGCCCGAAAAACTGCGCCAGCCTGAAGCGCTTCAACAGCTCCAGGAGTGGAAACCAGATTTAATCGTGGTGGCAGCCTTTGGGCAGATCCTGCGTCCAAACGTACTCGATCTGCCCCACCTCGGCTGTATCAATATCCATGCTTCCCTGCTGCCTCGTCACCGCGGCGCCGCCCCCATCCAGGCCGCCATCCTGGCAGGCGATTCCGAGACCGGTATCACCATCATGAAAATGGATGCCGGTCTCGATACCGGTCCCATGCTGCGCCAGCGCGCCATCCCCATTACCGCCCAGGATACCGGCGGCAGCCTGTTTGAAAAGCTCTCTACCTTGGGCGGCGACCTGCTGCTCGAGACCCTGTCCGATTACATCTCCGGCAGCCTTGCGCCTCAGACTCAGCCCGAGACAGGCGCCACCTACTTTGGGATGATCAAAAAGGAACACGGCCTGCTCGATTTTTCTCAAACCGCCGGTGAACTCGAACGCAGGGTGCGCGCTTTTTCACCCTGGCCCGGCACGTATATCCAGTGGAACGGCGCACCGCTCAAGATCCACAAAGCCCATGTCTTGGATGGCTCCGGGAAAATTGGTGCGCACCTCATCGTGGAAGGTCTGCCTGCCATCGCCACGGACAACGGTCTGCTGGTCCTCGATGAAATCCAGCCCGCCGGTAAAAAGCCCATGCCCGGCAAAGCCTTTTTAGCTGGCACCCGGGATTGGTTAACCGCAAATCAGACAACAAACTCTATCTGATTTAAAAGTGTAATGGTCAGCAATAGCGCGAACAAAATTTCTATTAATCGGAGCCAAATTAATGGTCGAATTCCCAATAGCACGGCGATTTATCGCCGTGGACGCCGGGATAAATCCATTTTCATTCGACTATTACACACACGTAGGGCTTTCCCTTAAAAAAGCTCTTCTTTGTGACTTTGCGCGAACCCGGGTTTGTATATGCCCATTTCCTGACGAATACAAATATTCGTGAAATTCGTCTCATTCGCGCCCTTATTCGTGATTAAATTAAGCATCAGCCTATTCCCAATCAAGCCACACTCCGTACCTGCCTGGAAATCAAAACAAAAATAAAAATAGACGTCCATTCGTCCAATTCGTAATTAATTACCAAGGAGCTTTCCATGCCAGAATATATCGCCGCAATTGACCAGGGAACCACCAGCACTCGCTTTATCATCTTTGATCACGGTGGCAACATCATCTCCATTGATCAACGTGAACACACCCAGATCTACCCCAAGCCCGGCTGGGTGGAACACGACCCATTGGAAATATGGGAGCGCACCCAGGAAGTCATGCGCGGCGCCCTCACCAATGCCGGCATCGATTCAACCCAATTAGCCGCAGTCGGCATCACCAACCAGCGCGAAACTACCGTCGTCTGGGAAAAAGCCACCGGCAAACCGGTTTACAATGCCATCGTCTGGCAAGACACCCGCACCGACCAGATCTGCACCGAACTGGCGAAGTCCGGCGGCCAGGACCGTCTGCGCGCCAAAACCGGTCTGCCCCTGGCCACCTACTTCTCAGGCCCCAAGATCAAGTGGATCCTCGATAACGTCCCCGATGCGCGTGACCGCGCCGAAAAAGGCGAACTGCTCTTCGGCAACATCGATACCTGGGTAATCTGGAACCTGACCGGCGTACACGTTACCGATGTCACCAATGCCAGCCGCACCCTGCTGATGAACCTCGAAACACTCGACTGGGATGATGATCTCCTGCAGCTGCTGGATGTTCCCCGTTCCATGCTGCCGCGGATCGCCTCCTCGTCCGAAATTTACGGTCAGGCCAGGGGCATATTGGGCGGCATCCCAGTCGCTGGCGACCTGGGCGACCAACAGGCTGCCCTCTTTGGACAGACCTGTTACAGCCCCGGTGAAGCCAAAAATACCTATGGCACCGGCTGTTTCATGCTCATGAATACCGGTGAGAAACCGGTTGCCTCCAAATCCGGACTGCTGACCACCCTGGGCTACAAAATCGGATCACAACCCGCCGTTTACGCGCTGGAAGGCTCCATTGCCATTGCCGGTGCGCTGGTGCAGTGGCTGCGCGACAACCTGGGCCTGATCGAAAAATCATCGGATGTCGAAACCCTGGCCCAAACAGTTGATGACAATGGCGGCATCTACTTCGTTCCGGCTTTCAGCGGACTATTTGCCCCCTACTGGCGTTCGGACGCGCGTGGTGTCATTGTCGGCATGACACGCTACATTAATAAAGGCCACATCGCCCGCGCCACCCTGGAGGCCACTGCCTACCAAACCCGTGAAGTCCTGGACGCGATGGAAAAAGATTCAGGCGTCAGCCTCAAAGCGCTCAAGGTGGATGGCGGCATGGTCTTCAACGAGCTGCTCATGCAGTTCCAGTCCGACCTGGTCAATGTGCCAGTCATTCGACCCTTGGTGGCCGAAACCACCGCCCTGGGCGCCGCCTACGCCGCCGGGCTGGCGGTTGGTTTTTGGGGCAGCTTTGACGAGCTGCGCCTCAATTGGGGCATTGGGCGGCAGTGGCAGCCCGACATGGATCCCGACCGGCGCACAGAGTTATATACCGGCTGGAAGAAGGCCGTCACGCGCACCTTTGACTGGTTGTAGATAATATAAATAATGCTGGATACTCATCATCGATTGACTTGATCGTTGGGTTGCCTCGCAAGTGGTGATTTTGCGCAAAACCAGGCGCAAAATCACCACAGGAAAAACAAATTTATTTACCCTTCTTTACAACCCCATGCCCATATTTCTCCTCCAACGCATCCAACGCAACCTGCAGCCGGTGCGCCTTCTCACTGGCCTGCCCCCATAATTCCATCTGGCGTATGGGCGGCCCCAGCCCGCTCATACCCACCCCGATCAGGCGTACCGGCTGCCCCTTGGAACGTACTTTTTGCAATAACTCCAGCGCGTTTTGATAAATCGCATCATCCAGATCGGTGGCAGTCGCCAACGTAGTTTGACGGGTCAAAGTGGTGAAATCCGGCCAGCGAATCTTGATCTTCACTGTCATCCCGGCCAGGCGTTCGCGGCGCAGATTTTTCCCCACCTGCGCCGAAAGCTCCTTCAGCGTGGCTTCCAGCGCCTGATCGTCACTGATATCGCGGGCGAAGGTGGTCTCCTGGCTGATTGATTTCGTCTCCCGCTCGGTCACCACCGCGCGATCATCCTTGCCCTGGGCATGGCGCGCCAGTTCGCGCCCGTGCTCTCCAAAAATATCTACCAGTGCCGTCTCGCCCAATACCGCCAACTGACCAATGAGATGGATACCCAGCTGTGCCAGGCGCTTTTCAGTCTTTGGGCCTACACCCCACAACATCGCCACCGGCAGTTCGGCCAAAAAAACAGCTTCGCTGCCGGCTGGCACCACCGTCAACGCAAATGGATAACCTGGAGCCGGGCTGTCCGTTCGCGGCCGGGCAGCCTTCTTACCGACCTCCGTCGCGATTTTCGCCACCAGCTTGTTGGAGGCCACACCCACCGAACTGGGCAGCCCCACTTCCGCCAGGATCTGCCTTTGCAGTTTCCGCGCGATCTCTTCCGCCGGTTCGCGGATATCGCTGATATCGATAAAGGCCTCATCGATCGAAATCTGTTCCACCAGCGGGGCCTGGTTATTCAGCCGCTCCATCACCCTGCGTGACATTTCCGCATACTTCCCGTGTCCGTGCGAGACCACGATCAACCCGGGGCACTGCCGCAGCGCCTGGCTCATTGGCATGGCTGAATGCACCCCCAGCGCTCGCGCTGCATACGAACAGGATGCCACCACGCCGCGTTCCTCCGGGCGCCCACCCACGGCGAAAGCCTTCCCACGCAGCCCAGGTTCGTCCAGCTCTTCAACTGCACAGAAAAATGCATCCAAATCGATATGTAAAATCACGCTTTTCATGGTTTAATTGTAATACCTTTCCAAATAGGCTAATTTGTGGGAAATTGCAATCGTTTTGCACTATTCGTGTAACGCAATTACGGTTTATAATATTATTACCTTATTATGTAATGAAATTGTAATATTTCGCTGGAACTCATTCGAGTTCAAATTCGTTTTACATGTATCAAAGACGTCTATACCATAGGAGAAAATAAGATGAAACGTAAATCAACCCTGGCTTCAATCCTCATGCTGGTGGTGCTCTTGTTCGGGCTGATGCCCGCGCCACAAGCGGTTGCAGCTCTGACCACCTGCGACTGGGCCCAGTTTGTTTCGGATGTCAATTACCCCGATGGCACAGTTGTGGTTGCCGGGGCTGGCTTCGATAAAACCTGGAGAATCAAGAACATCGGTTCCTGCACATGGACCGGTTATACCCTGGTCTATGTCGACGGCACCTCGATGGGCGCACCCGCCTCCACTTCCATCCCTGGCAGCATCGCATCTGGCTCCACCGTGGATTTGACCGTTCATCTCACCGCGCCTGCCAGCGCCGGCACTTATCGCGCCAACTTCCAATTAAAAAATGCCAGCTCCGTCCAATTTGGCATCGGCTCCACCGCCAATAAATCCTTCTGGGTGGAGATCAAAGTCGGCAGCAGCGGTGGTTCATCCGATGGCATCGCCTATAACTTCGTTGGTTACGCCAACGACCCCGCAACAGTCTGGTCGAGCAGTGTTTCCAGCTCCCTTACCTTCCCTACCGCAGATCCGAATGCCAATGGCGTTGCCAAGAAACTTGTGGCTCCCATCACCCTGGAAAGCGGCGCCACCAATCCTGCCGAGGGCCTGCTGGTCGCTCCGGATAGCGCCACCACTGGCTACATTCAGGGCATCTTCACGCCCTTCACTGTGCAGAGCGGCGATCATTTCCAATCGATCGTCAACTGCGAATTGAACGCCACTTCCTGCTATGTCAATTTCCGCCTGAAATACCAGATCGGTACCGGCCCAATTCAGACCTTCTGGTCCTTCAACGAAAAATATGAAGGCTTGTATTATTCCACCAACCTCGATCTCTCCTCGTTGGCCGGGCAGAGTGTCAAGTTCATCCTGTGGGTTGGCGCATCTGGTTCTGCCACCGGTGATCGCGCCGTATGGGGCGGACCTCGCATCACCCGCTCCGGCGCAGTGACACCCACCCCCGTAGCCAGCGCCACTGCCGGTCCAAGCCCGACACCCAGCATGACCCCCACTGCCGGACCTTCGCTCACGCCCAGCCCGACACCCGCCGTCAGCCTTGTCGATCGCGTCACCTTCATTTCTGATGTCAATTATCCAGATGGTTCCGTTGTGGCGCCCGGCGCGACTTTCGTCAAAACCTGGTCCATCAAGAACCCCGTCGGCTACAGCACCTGGACGACCGCTTACAAACTGACTTTCGTAAGCGGCGACATGAGCGCTGCTGACGTGCCGTTTGTTTCCACAGTTACCTCCAACACGACCATAAGCGTATCCGTCACCCTGACTGCCCCATCCGCCATTGGCCACTATCGCGGCTACTGGATGTTGAAGAACGCCTCGGGCGTCAAGTTTGGGCTCGGCTCGGCTGGCGACAAGCCCTGGTGGGTTGATATCTATGTCAACAGCAGCGCCACAGCCGTCCCCACCGCTACATCTACTGGTAGCACGGTTGTGTTTGACTTTTCCGAAAAAGCCAATTTAGCCACTTGGGCAAACATTGCCGGCCCGCTGACCTTCCCTGGTGCCGACCTGGATCCGCTCGGTTTTGTCATCAGACCAACCTCTACAAAAATGGAAAATGGCATCACTTACACCTCGCCATCCCAGCCGACCTTATTAACTGCCCCCCAGAGTATTACAGATGGCTTCATCCAGGGCATTTATCCGGCTTTTAACGTTGTGAGTGGTGACCATTTTAAGACCACGGTTGGTTGTGAATTTGGTGCTGCCTCCTGCAAAGTATTTTTTCGGCTTGATTATGTCAAAAGCACCGAACCCGCGGTTGTCGGTACTATATGGACTTTGGAAAAGGCGATTGATGGTTTTGTAATCCCCATTGATGTCGATCTCGTCTCCCTGGCTGGGTCGAGTGTCACATTTCGGCTCACCATACTTGCCGATGGCGCCAGCACAGGCGATCGCGCCGTCTGGCTCTACCCTCGCATCGTGCGCTAAAATCTTTCCCACCTTTACACTAAAAAACTTCCGGGGCCTTTGGAGCCTCGGAAGTTTTTATTTACTCACAGTTCTGGTGTTTCGGCGCAGTTTTTTCCCTTTTCACATAACCATGCCACAAAAGCCAATGCTTTGCCCCACAATAATATTACTTATCTCCATGCCCCTTGGCCGCCAGCTTGATCGGCGTTCCCAGGAACCCGTATTCCAGGCGGATCTGGTTCTCCAGAAAACGCATGTACGAGAAGTGCATCAACTTGGGATTGTTCACAAACAGCACAAAGGTCGGCGGGTCTGAGCGCACCTGCGTGCCATAATAGATTTTTAGCTGCATCCCGGCATGCGCGGGCGGCGATTGTAGATCCATGGCCTTTTGCAGGATGGCATTGATCTTGGAGGTGCTCAAGCGCGCCAAACGTTCTTCCTGCACCTGCAGCGCCATCGGCAGAACCTGATCCACACGCTGCCCGGTCTTGGCCGATATAAATAAAATCGGCACATAATCCATAAAATTCAGGTCGCGGCGGATCGTCTTGGTAAAATTCTCCATGCTGTAATTATCTTTTTCGATCGCGTCCCACTTGTTCACCAGCACCACGCAGCTCTTCCACTCATCCAGGATATACCCGGCGATATGCGCATCCTGCGAGGTGATTCCTTCCACCGCGTCGATCATCAACAGGGCCACATCCGAGCGCTCGATGGCCTTAAAAGCGCGCAGCACGCTGTACTTTTCAACACCCGGGTCGATCCTGCCGCGCCGGCGAATACCCGCGGTATCGATCAAGGTCACATCCAGATCGTTGAACTGGATCTTTGTATCAATCGCATCCCGCGTCGTCCCCGCGATCGGGCTGACGATGGCGCGTTCGTGCCCCACCAACCGGTTGAGCAGGCTGGACTTTCCCGCGTTGGGCTTGCCCACAATCGCAATCTTGACCGATTCATCCTGTTCAGATTCGGTATCCTTGGGAAAAGCCTTCACCAGTTCATCCAGCAGGTCGCCGGTATCAGTACCGTGCACCGCAGAGATGGCATAAGGTTCTCCCAACCCGAGTTCATAGAATTGGGCCACCGCATCGCGTTCGGTGATGCTCTCGCACTTGTTTACCACCAGCAGCACCGGTGGAAACGGCTGCCCGTCAACGATTTTTTGCCTGCGCCTCAAGATTTCGGCCACTTCCTGATCCGCCGGAGTGGGCCCGGTCTGACCATCGGTCAGCAGCAGCACCACATCGGCTTCGCGGATGGCAACCCCGGCCTGATCGCGAATCGCGTCAATAAAATCGGACGATCCCACCGAAAGCGGAGTCTTGCCACCGTGACTGGGGTCAATACCGCCCGTATCCACGATGGTAAAAGTGATACCGTTCCATTCTGCATCGGCAAAGATGCGGTCGCGGGTTGTGCCGGGAGTATCGTCCACGATCGCCAGGCGTTCACCGGCCAGGCGGTTGAATAGTGTGCTTTTGCCCACATTTGGGCGTCCTACGAGTGCTACAACTGGTTTCGGCATTCAAATTTTCCTATAAATCTACTAATGATATAACCCATAATATGTTCTTTGCGACTATTTCCACTGTGGAAAATACATTTCCTGTTGCCAGGATGCTGCTTTTCCCAACGTGTAATCTGTTTTTCGGGCGCGAGATTGCCACATCGCTCACCGACACCCTTCCCATTTTTTACCCCGATTCCATCCTCGAGTACCATCTTGAAAAAAAAATATATTTGCCCTTGCCTGGCGACCTTTGCGGCTTTGCGGTGAACACGGGTTTGTGTATGCCCATTTCTTGACGAATATTCTATGGATACTACGTGGCCTCAATTCTTAGAACGAATGATTAATACAACCCTGTCAGAGTAAATACGGTTTTCTCAAGGTTTCCGGGTGGGCGTGAACACCGGAAACAATGTCATCGTCGGTGTCACGGTCATGCTCGGGAACGGGGTTGGCGTTCCCAACAGCTCGATAATCACCTCAATCGTTGCCGGGTTCAATGATTGTACTCGAACATCCTGAATCAGGATTTGCGGCTGTGGCGTGGCCTGATGGGTGCCAATCGACAGACCGGTCAGATCCACGACAAATCTGACATCGCCAGGGGTCAACTTATCCAAAACCGGCAGCGGACCGGTCAGAATCACATCCACCGTGCTGGGCGATATTTGCGCATGCAGCCCGGGCGCCAGCCCGATCACCTCCACCGGGATGCTGCTCAGGCTCAGACTTCCTTCGATGGCGGCAATCCCCACCTGCACCTGCACGGTTTGATCGCCCACCACCGAGACCCCTGCTGGCAGGGTCAACTTCAGGCGTGTGTCCACGTTTTGCGATTCGCCGTTCAGGTTCAACGGAAGAGTCTCAACGAAGCCAGGCAAATCATTCACCAGCGCAGGGTTCTCAGAAAAAACAGTCAGCACTGGCGGGAAGACCGAGATGTTCGTCAACCGGTAACCGCCGGCCACCTGCCCACGCACCGCCACCTTGACCGCGATATCGCGGTAGCCGCCCTGCAAGGTGATAGGCAGACTCAACTGGACATTTTCCGGATTTATCGTCAGCCCACTGATGACTATTCCATTGGCATCCAGGATGTGGAGTGGCAGCGTGGTTTGGACATCCTGGCGCACCCCGGCGATGCTCAACTCGGCCTGTATTTGTGACACGCGCAAAATCAAGGATTGCGGCCCAGCCAGAACCGCATCAGCCTGATCCAGAATAGCCGTCCCGGCCTGGTAGCCGATGGCAGGTTCGCCGCGCAGAGCCAGGTGGATGAGCATCGATTTTGTGGCCAATGGCTCCAGCACCAGCGTCAGGTTTTGCGGCGAGACCGAAACCACCCGTACCGGGCGCACATCCACCTGCGGTTGAATCTCCACAGTATGCTCGCCTGCGCCCAGGCCAGAAAGATCCAGCACCGCGCGCACCAGCCCATCCCCTGTATTCAATTCGTTCCAGGTGGAATGCGGCGCACGCAGGGTGATGGTCACAACAGAAGGGATGCTGCCAACGATCACCAGCCCCGGATCCTGTCCAATGATCTCCAGCGGCACAGGCCGTGGGTAAGCGCGCACTTCATCGGGATCGGCGGCAGTTACCGCCGAAACCCATACAGCCAGCGCCAGGATCAAGGCCAGCAGGAGAGTGCGCATGTTGCGAAAGAACCAGTTCATAAGTTCAGCAGCGTATTCCCGGTAGAAATCAAGATTCATCCTGCCTGAAGATGTAGGGAAAGTGACGTTGGAAAAAACCTTTGTTGCCCTGTTCAGGACGATAAAACGCGCCCAGAATATTCTCAAGCCTTTCCGGGTCCAGCCGCCGGATCATGCGCCCGGCGTGGGCGATCGAAATGGAACCAGTCTCTTCAGAAACCACCACCGCGATGGCATCCGAGGCTTCGGAAATACCCAGGGCAGCCCTGTGGCGCAGCCCCATTTGTCTTTCGGGTGAACGCGCCAGGATGCCGCTGGCCGAAAGAGGCATGACGCATGCCCCGGCCAGAACCCGCATTTTATCCAGGATGACCGCCCCATCATGCAGCGGTGTATTCGGATAAAACACCTGCAGCAGCAGTTCCGGTGTCAGCTTCGCATCCAGGATGACACCGGTTTGCACGAATTCGTCCAGGCTGTCCAGGCGTTGGATGATGATCAGCGCGCCATGCTGCCGCGAAGAAAGTCGCGCCGAGGCACTCACCACTGCCTGAATAGCCATCTGGATTTCCACATCCTCGCGCCGGCTGTTCCCACGCACAAACGTGCCTGCCCGGCCGATCCGCTCCAGCGCCCGGCGGATTTCAGGCGCAAAAATGACCGGGATGGCCAGCAGCAGCGCTGGCAATGTGGTGCGCACCAACCAGGAGAAAGCTGGCAGATCCACCAGCGCCGTCAGCAGCGCCAGCAAAACCATCAGCGAGATGGCTCCGCGCAGCAAGACCATTGCCTGCGTATCCCGCAGCAAATACAACAGGCTGGCAAAAACCAGCGTCACCAAAACAATATCGATGACGCTAAGCCAGTTTAGACGCTGGAAAATGAAGAAAAGATCGTTAAGAAGCTCTGTCATCTCAGGGGTATGCAACCAGGGATGGGGTAATCAGCCCTGATACCCTGATTACCAGTACCCCCGCTGCCTTTAAATGGGGCGTAGAACTCGGTCTTGTCGCAATTGCTTAAAAAATAAAATAGCGTTTGGCTGGGCTGATTCGAGCGCCGCATCGGTCCAGGCTTGCACGCCCAACGTTTTTGGCGCGCGCGCTTCGTAACCCAACTGCTTCCAGGTGGCCTGCATGGCTGCCAGCGACCTGGGCAGGTACAGGATGGAAGCCTCACACTGCAGATCGCAAGAGGCGTTTTCCACCTCACTGATTAACATCTTCAAACCTTGTTCGGTATTGACAGCCGGGTCGATAAAGAACTCTGTCGTGCGGGCCACCAGGTTTTCCACCTGCCAGCCAGCGATACCCACATTCTTATCACCCATCTGCAAAAGCATAAAAGCCTTTTCGCCAAAAGCAGCCATCACGTCCGCCTGCGCCATCTTATGGCTGCCGGCGCTCAGACGGGTTACCAGTTCGGCGATCGCCACCGAATCACGCGGGCGCCCGCGTGTCACCGCGAACTCGCCCTGCTGATGGGTCACCACCACCTGGACAAGCTCAGGCTGCGGGTTAACCTTCTTCCATTCTTTTACAACATTTTTCCAGGTATCCTCAAAAGAACCATTATTTTGAATGACCACCGTGGCAGCCGAAATCTTTTGACCCTGGGCGCTCTGAAAATGAATACGCTGGGTGGCTTCTTCGCGAGTCATTCCGCGCCGGTCGATCAGGCGACGGATTTGCACTTCCTCCGGAACATGTACCGTCCAGATGGTATCGCAGACCTTGCGCAGATCGCTTTCCAGCAGCTTGATGGCCTCGATCACGATCACATTTTGGGTGGCCCGTTTCGCCATGATATCAACCGCCTGCGAAACCAACGGGTGAACGATCGCTTCCAGGCCTGCCATCGCCTCCGCATCGCTAAAAGCCAGCCTACCGAGCCTGGCGCGGTCGATCTCTCCATCCGTCTTCAAAAGCCACTTGCCGAAGGTCTCCAGTGTAGGCTGGTAACCCGGCGCTCCCCTGGCGATCGCGCGATGAGACAGCGCATCGGCATCCATCCCATAAGCGCCCAGATGCTCGAGCATCTTCCGCACCACGCTCTTGCCAGTGGCGATATTCCCAGTTAAACCAATAATGTATTTCCCAGGCCATTTGCTGCTCAAGTACAGCTCCTCTACAAGAAATTCACCATTATTGCCTCGCGCAGTCCAGCCCAGACAGGAGCATAGGGATAAAACCCTGTCACCAGCCTGTTCCGAGGCCCACGTCCATCCATCACCTTATCATTTTAGCCTCACGTGCAAAGAATGTCAAACATATTGACCGGTACGCCCTGAACAGGTATGATAAAGCCCGCCTCAGGTCGGTTGGACGGTCGCGGCTTCGCTTTTGCGGGGTCGAGGAAAGTCCGCACTCCACAGAGCACGGTGCCGGGGAAACCCCGGGGCGGAGCAATCTGCCGGATAGGGCCACAGAAAACAAACAGCCCCTTTGGGGTCATGGTGAAAAGGTGGTGTAAGAGACCACCGGCGTCCGCAGCAATGCGGGCGGCCTGGTAACCCCCGCCGGGAGCAAGGTCAAGCAGGGATAAGAGACTGCTCGTCTCAGTGAGTCCCGGGTAGACCGCCTAGAGAGATGGCCGTCCAGGTCCCCGCAAGGAGACCGGACAGAATGCGGCTTATAGACCGGCCTGAGGCACTAATGAGTCTGAACAAAATGCATTTTTGAATCCAATCAAAAATGTGCGCATAAACGTTATTCTTACAATCTTGTAATCTTGAAAGATAACGCCAACAAAAGAAGTCGGATAAATAATCCTGACTTTCGTGTACCGTAAATTTACGGAAATTTCGGGGAAGGCCATCCTATTCGCTTTTTGCCATTCCCTGTAGTAACGACTTAAGTCCTTACTACCAGTATTACCAAAACCTATGCCCTACGAATTCCGCAACATCACCCCGGAAGAACGTCAAGAAGTGCTGCGTCAGCGCCGCGAAGCCGGCTACCCACTGCATGCCCCACCGCACCCCTTTCGCAACGCCGGATACTACTTCATCACTGCCGCTAATTATGACCATGCTCATATCATGAACACCACGGAACGGCGCACAGAATTTGAAGGCCGGCTCAGCCTGGCCATGCAGGCCATCCAGGTCGAATTGGTCGCCTGGGTCATCCTGACCAACCACTATCATTTTCTGGCCGGCGTGGAAACGTTGGATCAGGTTCCCATGGCATTGAAACAAAGCCGATTCGCTGACCGGGCAGCGGCGCGTCTGGTACAAATTCAGCCATCGCTTGATTCGTAACGACAGACATTACTACAGCGCATTGAACTATATCCACATCAACCCGCTCAAACACGGCTATGTCAGCAACCCCTATGACTGGCCCTGGATGAGTTTGCAAAATTATTATGACACCCAGGGCCGCGACTGGCTGCGTGAAAAATGGGAAAACTTTTCCCCCGGAGATTTTGGCGAAGACATGCTGTAACGACTTAAGTCGTTACTACGGGGAACTTTATGCCTGATTTCACCCCCGCAGACATCATCAAGCCGGAAATCGTCAAAAAACTGGTTCAAGACGATGGCTGCCAGTCTTTGAACTGTTATACGACCGATCGGGACAACCTGAATGACGGCGAGAGGCGGGCTGACCAACTCGTTTGCTTAATGATGAAGGATAGGCAATTATGGGGTAAAAGAATTGGCCGATAAATCGACTGGTTGCATAAATTTACCATCCAGACCAGCATAAAAATATATCCCCTGCCTTGCCCTTGCCCTAATCCCTCCAATCCGCCCCCGCTGTCATTGCGAGCGGCGTTCTTCCGCGTGGCAATCTGCCCCTGCACTCACTCCAAATTCATTTTCTCCGAAAAGTTGCACCGAACTCAGACAACCCCCCTCCCAACAAAATTTTCTCATGTATACTTTAAATACAACCATCACTTTCATGGAGGCTAACCATGTCCACACATCAAGAAAATATCGCAATCTTGCGCGCCGCGCGCGACCTGCTGGGAAAAGATATCGTTGACGCAAAAATTGCCGAGCTGGAGCGGCAGGAACAGCAGCTCCAGCCTGCTATAGACACCGGTGGTGGAGCTTTTATCAATGCCCCTGTCCACACCCAGGGCGGCGATTTCGTTGGCAGGGATAAGATCGTTAATATTTATCAGGGCATGTACCATGGACTCGCCCCGCACACAGAGCAGGATGCCCTTGAAATTTACATGGGGTTGATCATGGACCGCTGCGGAGTTTTACCCTTGCAGGGCTTCACGGACCAAACCAGCGACGCCACTACCGGAAAAGCGCACCTCAGCTTGCCCGGCGTTTACATTCAACTCAACACATCTTATCCAATATCCCCAGAAAAACTTGAAAAATATCTAAAGAAAGGCAATCTCCCCTCCTTTGATTCTCTCAACGAAACCGAAACCCGCCAGGTGGCTGGCATTGGACGCGAATTGGGTGAACGTAAAAACCTATCCGCATTGCACGCCTCCATTTTGGGACGCAGACTTGTTTTGCTTGGCGAACCAGGCTCGGGGAAGACCACCTTTGTCAATTTCCTCGCGCACTGTATTGCATCCGGCAAATGGGACACATTGCAAGATTGGCCGGAAAAAGAGCGTGGGATCATCCCCATTATGATCGTTCTGCGAGATTTTGCCTACTGGCTCTCCAGCGCACCGGCAGGCGAGTCGCAGGGCGCTTATGCTTTGTGGGCCTTTATCTTGCATGACCTGAAATTGCGCAACCTTGAATTCGCCACACCATTATTAGAGCAGGCCCTCCAACAAGGACGTGCCTTGATCCTGCTCGATGGATTGGACGAAGTTCCAGCTTCGTCTGAAGCGCGTGGAAAAGTATTACAGATCGTGGATGATTTCTATCGTCGCTATAAAGACAGTCGTTACCTTGTGACCTGCCGCGTGCTTTCCTATGACGACCCGCACTGGCGTTTGAATGCGCATGATTTCCCAGCATTAACCATTGCGCCATTCAACGAAACACAAATTAACGATTTTATTCATGCCTGGCATACTGAAGTTGCCATTAAGTGGAATCAGCCGCGCTACGAACTTGACAAACTGGAAAGCAAATTGCGCGGCGAAGTTGCGCGCCGTAAAGACTTGCACCGGCTCGCGCCAAATCCTCTCCTGTTAACTGTCATGGCATTGGTGCATACATCCGATGGTACCCTGCCCGAAGCGCGCGCCCTGTTATATGAACGCGCAGTAGATATTTTGCTCTGGCGCTGGGATCAACAGAAAAATAAGGCCCAGGGCGAAGAATCACGCATGCTGATCAAGCTGCGGGAAGTGAGTCGAGATAGGGGTGACCTGCTCGTGCGCCTTGCCAGGCTGGCGTTTATTGCCCATCAACAAATAAAAGCGGAAGATGGTCAGGATGAAATCACCGGCATTCCTGAATCAATACTACTGAATGAACTGCGCGACCTGCATCCAAAACGCAGCCTGGATTGGGCCGAAGAAGTAGTCGACATCATGAAGATGCGCGCCGGACTGTTACTTGAGCGTACGGGCGGTATCTTCTCCTTCCCCCATCGCACTTTTCAGGAATATCTGGCCGGGATGCACCTTGCAAGGCAGACCAACTTTACCAAAGAAGCCCTGGTATGTGTTCAGCAGGGAGATTTCTGGCGCATAGTGATTTTGTTGGCGGTCGGCAACCTGGTTCATTCCAGCGTGCCGGATTATGAAAAACCCACCTGGCTGACCGAAGAATTGTGCCCGACCATAAAAATAGAGAATGAGACCGCCTGGCGGCGCGCCTGGCTGGCGGGAGAAGTCTTGCTGGAAATGGGTTTGAACCGCATAAGTGATACCGACCGCGGCAAGAATTTACTCGAACGCGTTCGCGCGCGCCTGGCTGATCTGGTGGAATCTGGCGCGCTGACAGCGCGTGAACGCCTGGACGCGGGCGACGTATTGGGCGCGTTAGGCGACCCGCGTTTTGACACCGAACAATTAGACCTGCCTGTACTTTTTCATTGTGAATCTGAACCCATACTTGGATTCGTAAATTTCCCTGCCGGTGAATTCAGGATGGGGAGCGACGATAAAGATATACAGGCCTACCCTGACGAAAAACCTGCTGGCTCCATCTACCTGCCTGAATTCTACATGGCGCGCTACCCGGTCACCAACGCGCAGTATCAACACTTTATCGAAGCTGGCGGATATGATCACCAAAAATACTGGACACCTGAAGGCTGGGACTGGCGTTCAGGCGCAGACTTTGACCTTGCCTCGATCACGGATGAGAGTCTTCGATCGATATATAAAAATAATCAAAAAAGGAGACCCGTCGATAAACGACATCAACCTTATTATTGGAACAGCCCGCAGTGGGGCGCGCGCACACGCCCGGTGGTGGGTGTCTGCTGGTACGAGGCGCTGGCCTATACCAATTGGTTGAATGAACAACTTCAGACACAATCCGTGCAGAAATTATCTCAACCCCAATCAAGCGCTGAAGCTCGCGCCTTCTGGCAAGGATTTGCAGAGAGACGTTTATATGTCAGCCTGCCAGACGAAGCGCAGTGGGAGAAAGCAGCGCGTGGCGGCTCCGCTCGCCTTTTAGGAAAAGAGCGCGCGGGTAAATACCCTTGGGGCGATGAATGGCGGGATGATCACGCCAATACTTCAGAAATCAAGCTCAACGAGACCAGCGTGGTGGGCGCTTTCCCCAAGGGTCAAAGCCTTCAGCACCTATTTGATCTTTCAGGAAATGTGTTTGAGTGGACTACGACAAAATGGAGCAAGAACGATCCTTCTAAGCTAGAGTGGAAATATCCATACAAAACCAATGATGATAGAAATGACCTTTCGGGGGTTGCCCTGAGAGTGCTTCGGGGCGGCTCGTGGTACAACGGTGGTAGGAACGCGCGCTGTGCTGACCGTTATAGGGACATCCCGGACGACTTCTACTATTATGTCGGTTTCCGGTGTGTGGTTTCCCTGGCGATTTCCGAATCCTGAGCTTCTGAGTTCTGCTTTCGGTCTACTGCTTTTCTGAGGAAGGGGTGTGGGGGAACGTTGTTCCCCCACAGGTTAAACGATTTTTTTCAGGTTTCACCCGCCTATGCTCACCGCCGGAGGTTGCATGACCAAAGCCTATTCCAATCTCTATCAACAGGTTAGCACCTATGAAAACCTGTTGATAGCCTTCAAAAAAGCCGCGCGCGGTAAACATGGCTTGCCCTCGGTGGCCGAATTCGCATTCAACGAAGATGACAACCTGTTCCAGCTTCAGGAAGAATTGCAGACCAAAATTTACCAGCCCGGGCCGTATCACTCGTTTTATATTCGCGACCCAAAGCGCAGGCTTGTTTCAGCCGCCCCCTTTCGTGACCGGGTCACGCACCACGCCCTCTGTAATGTGATCGAACCGATCTTTGAGCGAACTTTCATCGGCGATAGTTACGCCAACCGCATCGGTAAAGGCACCCACGCCGCTCTCAACCAGGCTCAGCGCTTTGCCAGGGGCCGCCGCTACGTCTTGCAGTGTGACCTGCGCCAATGTTTCCCTTCGATTGATCACCAGCTCTTGCGCGGCATCCTGGCCCGCAAACTCCATGATGACAGCCTGCTGTGGCTGTGCGATCAGATTCTCAAAAGCGGCGAAGGCGTACTGGAAGCTGAATACGAAATGGTCTATTTTGCCGGAGATGATTTATTTGCTGCCAATCGCCCACGCGGGCTTCCCATCGGTAACCTGACATCACAGTTCTGGGCCAATGTCTATCTCAACGAACTCGACCAGTTTGTCAAACGCACACTTCATGTCAGTGCCTATCTGCGCTATGTCGATGATTTCTTGCTCTTTTCAAACGATAAACGCGAGCTGTGGCGCTGGAAAAGTGCCCTTGTGGATTTTCTCGCGGGGCTGCGCCTGACCTTACACCAAAAGGAAAGCACAGTTTACCCCACCGCCACAGGCCTTCCCTTTCTGGGGTTTCGGGTTTATACCGATCATCGTCTGCTCAAGCGTAAAAACGGGGCTGCGTTTGAGCGGCGTTTTATCCTTTGGCGCAAACAGGTCTCGATGGGTAAGTTGTCCATCTCAAAACTTCACCAACGCGTACTGGGCTGGGTAGCCCATGCCCAAAATGCCGATACCTGGGGACTGCGTCGTTCACTGCTCATGACGCCCATCGCCTTTCAGGCCAGGGAACGGGGGCGAGCTTGAAAGAATCTCCCATTTTCACCCGCTCTTACGAATTATTGCAATGGCTCATCCCGGCAACCGTTAAATTCCCGCGCCAGCAGCGCTTTGTTTTAGCCGCCGCAATACAAAAAACTGCCCTCGATCTGCACGAAAAACTGATCGAAGCCGTGAAATCTGAAAATCCGCTGCCCTTTTTACGCCAGGCTGATGTATTATTAACCAAGCTGCGTTTTTATCTGCGCCTGTGCCGTGATATGGAACTGTTCAACCTGGGCCAATATGAGCATGTCAGCCGCATCACAAGCGAAGTCGGTAAACTGTTGGGCGGCTGGATTAAGAAACAACCTGCCGTGCTCAGTCTCCCCAACAAACAATAAAAAAGGCCGGGCTGCCACACTTCGGGGCGGCTCGTGGAACAACAATAGTAGGAACGCGCGCTGTGCTAACCGTAATAGGAACATCCCAGACAACTTCAACAATAATATCGGTTTCCGGTGTGTGGTTTCCATAGCGGTTTAAAAGGTCATCATTTCTCGCTCTTTTGCCGGTAAATCCCGCCCTGCATGGCAGGCGGGACGGAGCCTTTTTTGAATCGCCAGCCCAGCCCGGTCTTGGTCGCGGCTTCCTTTGCCCGGCCGAATATCGAACCGTCCCCGCGTCCTGTCTCTTCGAGAGCGCGGCGCGGGGACAAATCCAAAAAAAATGGTCTGGTCATTCAGCCTGTTTACGGAGAAGTTTCTATGAAAAAATGGCATTCCCTGCTCATCATTGCCTTCTTGCTGGCATTGCTTGCATTTGTAACCTGGCAATGGGGCCAGGACTTCCTGATTTGGCTTGGCGCAAAAGGCGACCTGGTGCAAAGTCTCGTTCCATTGGTCACGTTGGTTTCGGCTTTCTTCTCATTGGTTTCGGGCATTTTCGCTTTCAGGAACTTGCGCGGGCAAAAACCTGCACCATCGTTTGCCACACCAACGCGCACCATCAACACGGATGGCGGCGCAGTCATCGCTGGGAATGTCAATACCGGCGGCGGCGATTCCATCGGGCGCGATAAAATTCTCAACATCCAGAACGGGAACGCGATTTCAGACAGTAATATAACCGGGAACACAATCATCAATGCCGAGCAGGTTGTCATTGGTCAATCCGCACAGCAAATTACCCGCGGACTTTACTCCAAAATGTCCGCATCACAATTGAAAAGTGTAACCGAAGCCTATCTGGGTTATATATTCGATCGTCATCAATATCTGACCATGAAAGGCATGGGGCCATCGGAAAATGTGCCGTTGAAATTAAAACTGCTCGAACTCTATGTGCCGCTCAAGGCACGCCAGGAACTTCCCAAGGGAGAAACCTGGGAACGCGGATTGAAACTCGCAGGGCGTGAACTCCGGGAAGGCGATCCCGAAGCCGCGCAAGCGCTGCGCTTGGGCGAACCACTGCCTGTCCTGGAACTCCTCAAGGAAAAAGATGGTGTCGTTATTCTTGGCGATCCCGGCGCAGGCAAGACCACGTTTCTAAAATTCCTTGCGCTCAAACTGGCACACGCCGAGGGTGCCGAGCTTGGACTCGATGGCCGCATCCCAATCCTGATGTCGTTTGCCGCTTATGCCAACGCGCTTGCGGAAAAAAATGTTCGCCTCGATGATTTCATCGCATCTGATTTCAAAGAAAGGGTCAACGACTTGCCCATTGATACACTCCTTCGCGATGCTCTTGAATCGGGTCGCGCCTTGATTCTGCTCGACGGTCTGGATGAAGTGAAAGATCTTTCTTTGCGCACTACGGTTGTGGAACGCGTCACCGATTTTTACACCGCGCATCACCGCAAGGGAAATAAATTCGTTTTGACCAGCCGCGTGGTGGGATATCGCGCGGTACGCTCTGTAGCAGAAGGCATGACAGAATGTACCCTGACTGATTTTGACGATGATGAGATCGCCGAATTTATCTTGAAGTGGACCACCGCCATCGAAAAACACGCCATAGGAGATACGGCAGTTGCGCGGCATGATGCTGAACTCGAACGGCGCGAGCTATTAGAATCCATGCAAACCAATGATGGTGTCCGCGGCCTGGCGGCCAATCCGCTTTTGCTGACCATCCTGGCCTTGATGAAGCGCAAAGGCGTCACCTTGCCCGAGCGCCGAGTCCAACTTTATGATCAATATGTTGCCACTTTGTTGTCCACCTGGAATCGTGCGCGCAGTCTTTCTGGGCGCGCTCCAGGACGCGACCTGGACGAAGTGCAAACCACCCGCGTGCTTGCTCCGCTGGCATTGTGGATGCACGAAGTCAGTCCCGGCATTGGTCTGGTGAAGCAGCAGGATCTGCGCCGTAAACTTCAGGAGATCTATGTCTCACGCGGAGAATCAAATCCCGAAGCAGCAGCGAAACAATTCTTGCTGGATGTTCGTGAGCATGCCGCCATCTTATTGGAACGCGGTTTGGAAGAATACGGATTCATCCACCTCACCTTTGAAGAGTATCTCGCGGCGCTGGCGATCGCGCTTCAGGCACAAGGAGAGTCTGAACTTGTCGTCAAGATTCTTGCTGCGCACATCGGCGAACAGGCCTGGCGTGAAGTTTCTCTCCTGACGGTTGCATATATCGGCATTCGACAGAACCTGCCCAAGGTAGCAGGGCAGGTGGTCGAGGCGTTGGCAAGGTCAGAAAAAGGAGAAGCTGGTGAAGCCGCTTTGCTGGCTGGCGAAGCAGCATTGGATGCTCTTCCCGACGGTGTCACTCACCAAAGCCGCGACAAAGTGATCGAAGCGCTCATCCCTGCCATGCAAAATGAAAAAGCCAAACCTGAAATACGCCGCAGCGCGGGCCTTGTGCTTAGCCGCCTCTGTTGGGTTCCGCAGGATTTGGATGATTTTGTTCAAATTCCTGCGGGTAGATTCCTTTATGGCGATGAGAAAGAAGAAAAAAGTATTCCATATCAATATTGGGTCGCCAAATACCCGGTTACTAATTTACAGTTTGCGCGCTTTATGAAAGCGGGTGGTTACGATCATCAAAAATGGTGGCGCAAGGATGGCTGGGATTGGCGCACAGGCAAGTATGACAGCAAGGCGAAATCAGGATTTGAAAAAGACCTTGTTTCACAACGATCTGTTGACGAACGCGCTCAGCCCTATTATTGGGATAATGTTTCTTTCCGCAAAACGCTTCAACCTGTGGTGGGCGTAACCTGGTTCGAGGCCCAGGCTTACTGTAACTGGCGTAGTCAGCAGTTATTGGGCTTTGAAATCCCGGCCGGATATCTTGTGCGCCTGCCGACCGAACTGGAGTGGGAACGCTCCGCGCGTTTTACCGATGGCCGCGAATATCCGTGGAATGAAGATTTTGACCCCAAATTCGCCAACACCAATGAAAGCGGAGCTAGGGGTGTCAGCGCAGTTTGCACCTATCCGCTTGGCAAAAGCCAGGAAGGTGTTTGGGACCTGAGCGGCAATGTTTGGGAATGGTCGGCTTCCTGGTATGAAAAGGGTGCATATCGTTCCCTTCGGGGCGGCTCGAGGGACGACCTTAGTCGGTTCGCGCGCTGTGCTCTCCGTAGTGGGGGCTTCCCAGACGCCTTCTACGATGATCTCGGTTTCCGGTGTGTGGTTTCCCTGGCGATTTCCGAATTCTGAGCTTCTGAGTTCTGCTTTCGGTTTACTGCTTTTCTGAAAACGCCGATTGACACCGCGCGCTGGGCAAGGACAAGCTGGTTTTCCCCGGTTTTTAAAATTTTTTGTGGGTTTTCAAGGCTGGGCCGTATTAACGTTCTGGATACTAAAAAGGAAACCAAATGACAAACAAAAAACAGGCAAATTCTTCGATCAACACCGCTGGCGGCGCATACATTGGCGGCAATATCAACAGATCGGAAAGCGTCGTGTAGGGAAAGAGTGTTC
>CAIMZS010000432.1 GCA_903846015.1 uncultured Anaerolineae bacterium
CTCCTTTGCGTTGATAGAGACGGCAAAGCTAGCCGCAGGGAAGCGCTGAATAATCTGGAACGAAGCGCCCGCGAAAAAGTACGCATTGATCATGCTTTTCTAGCGGAAAATGCGTGGCAAGAACTGGAAGTTTGGGTCTTGGCTGGGCATGACTTTCTCCCTGGATGGCAATGGCGCGAAATTCGAGAAGAAATCGACCCAAAAGAAAGATACTTTGTTCCTCTAGTGGCAGCACATGGATTGCAGGATACGCCTGGGGAAGGCCGCAAAATTTTGGCAGAAGAGGCCGCTTCCCACTATTCTCGTATTTGCCAGCGATGCCCCGAAGTTGGAGAGTTGGAAACGCGCATTCAGGCATGGATTGGAGCATAGATGGCTATCATACCCTACACCCCTTGGCACAAAGTTGTCACTCTGCGTCCTGACCTCAAATCGGGCGAACTCTCGCTGGCTGTCTTTGCGGCTGACTTGTACGACGTCACCGCTCAAAAAGGTGTGCGCCCAGTGTATGAAGACCCGGCGCGCTTCTTCGCGCTCACTTATCCCACCTACAACCTGCGCGAATTGGCAAAGGATGTGGTGCTGCGGCTGGCGGGTAAAAACGACAAAGCCGTGCGACAGCTCGAGCTGACCTATGGCGGTGGCAAGACGCATACGCTGATCACGCTTTACCATTTGGTCAACGACCCTGCCAGCCTGCCCGCTTTGCCTGCGGTTCAGGAATTCATTCAACACATTGGCATTCCTTTGCCACGCGCCCGGATTGCCGCACTGACCTTCGACAAGCTGGATGTTGAAAAAGGCATGGAAGTCCGCGCCCCAGGTGGCGAAACCCGCTGGCTCAAAAATCCGTGGAGCGTGATCGCCTTTCAACTGGCGGGCGCCGAAGGGCTGCGTTTGCTGCACGCGGATGGATTGGACGCCGAGCGCGATTCAGCCCCGGCGGAGAACCTGTTGGCTGAATTGCTTGCCATGCCGGGGCGCGAGGGTCTCTCGACCCTGATCCTGATCGATGAAGTGTTGATGTTTGCGCGTGAAAAGATTGGTTTTGACCCGGCCTGGCGCAGCCGGCTGGTCAACTTTTTCCAATATCTGACCCAGGCCGTTGCGCGCGTCGACCGCGCTGCGCTGGTTGCTTCGCTGTTGGCCACCGACCCACATAAGAGTGATGCGCTCGGCAAGGAAATTACGAAGGAACTTTACGCTATCTTTCGCCGTGAACGCGAAGAGGGCGTGCAGCCGGTCGTCAAGGAAGATGTGGCCGAGGTGCTGCGCCGGCGTTTCTTTACAACTGACTCGATCCGCGACCGCGAGGCCTTTCGCCCGCAGGTCGCCGCCGCCCTCAAAGGAATCGCGGATCTTGATGAACAGACCGCGCACCAGGGCCGCATTGCCGAGGAACGATTCCTGCTCAGCTATCCGTTTCACCCTGACTTGACCGAAATCTTCTATACCAAGTGGACCGGGCTGGAAGGTTTCCAGCGCACACGCGGTGTGCTGCGCACCTTTGCACTGGCGCTGCGCGATGCGGAAGACTGGGACACCAGCCCGCTGATCAGCGCGAATGTCTTTCTTTCCTCGCCAGGCAAGAATGAGATCAGTGAGGCTGCTCGTGAACTGACCACGATTGCCGCCACCGAAGAAACCGAAGGCAAGCGCCAGGATTGGTCAGCGATCATGCAG
>CAIMZS010000433.1 GCA_903846015.1 uncultured Anaerolineae bacterium
AATAGCCTGGATGATGGGCTGCTATCGCATCAAGTAGCCGATCATGTACGCACATTTATCCGTAATGGAGAATTAAAGACCGGCGACCGCCTACCCTCGGAGCGCGAGTTGAGCGAGGAATTTGGCGTCAGTCGAACCATCGTCCGCGAGGCAATTAATCTTTTGAAAGCATCCGGGATCATTCGGTCAAAACCCGGGGTGGGATCATTTGTCACTGCTCCATCAGTAAATATCCTGGAAGTCCCGCTTAGCTACCTGATCCAAACAGATGCTCAGAAGATAAAAGAATTGCAGCAAGCCCGCGAAGTATTTGAACCAGCGATCGTAACTTTAGCTGCCCAGGCCGCTTTGCCGGAAGATCTGGTTGCTATCCAGGCATCCATTGATGAGATGCGGGAAAATTTGAACGACCGGCTGCGCTATATGCAATCGGACCAATCTTTTCATCTTGCCCTGGTCCAGGCATCCCATAACATCATTTTTACACTATGTATGAATTCGATCATTGACTTGCTAAAAGAAGGCATGTGGCTGGCCGTTCATACACCCGGAGCGATCGAAAGATCATTGGACTACCACGAGAAAATCCTGGCCGCAATTCAAGCAAAAGACAGCCAGCTTGCACGCCACACCATGCAGGATCATCTACACCAGGCAACAATGGACATCATGGCCATAATCCAATCCTAACGACCAGAGAAAACTTAGAAATGTCGAATCCAACTTCATCAAACCCTGATTATTATGAACGTGTGGCCGCTACATTGCGCGGCGAGAAGCCGGATTGCGCTCCATTTGTGACCCGGCTGGAGATCTGGTATTCCAGTTGTGTTCGAGCTGGCACCCTGCCAGAAGCATACAAACATCCCACAATGACTCCGCATTCCACGATCATGTCGTTGTTTACCGTGCCAGTGCCCCCGGATTTTAGCGGGATCGATCTGACCAGCTTGCATCTCGCGGTTGGTGCCGGGCAGCAAGTCCAAACTATCTCACATGCTCGCCGGCTGCGCGGGGTTGAATTAAAGTTGACCTTCAATGGTGATGAAATTTTCCACGAAAAAGACCCGGTGGTGGATTTTTTTCCCCGCTTGTTTGGCATGATCCCCCCCGACCGGCCTGGCGAAACATGCGCCGAATTTATCACACCCAAAGGCACTCTTTCCACACGGACATCCTTATCACAGGAAAATATAGACATGGGGGCTGTGCCTATTATGAAGGAGCATCCCATCAAATCGATCGAGGATGCGCCTGCTTTTGAATACATCTTTGAGCAGGCCGAATTCGTGCCCGGTTTTAAGAAAGTGGCCAATCTGCAAGAGGGTCTGGGAAAGACCGGTTTTGTAGTGCCAATGTTAAACCGCCTGCCATTCCAGCAATTAACCCTGGATCATGTCGGCGAAGTTGCTTTTTTCTACATGCTGGCAGATTATCCTCAAGTCGTTGAACGCATGATTACTTTACTTGATAAGGTCATGTTGGAAGACCTACGTCAGGTAGAAAACTTCAATAGCCCCTATATCCAGTTTGACGATAATCTGGATGGGATGATCACCAATCCGAAACTTTTCGCCCGATACGTGCTGCCTCACTATCAGCAGTACACAGATATTCTGCACCGGCAGGGAAAAAAGGTGGGCAGCCATACCGATGGCAATATCAAGCGTTTGTTAGCCCCCCTGAAAGACAGCGGGCTCGATATTTGCGAGTCATTTTCGCCTTATCCACTGACGCCTTGCACCTTCGATGAAGCCTGGAATGCGTGGCAGGATACCGGCCCGATAATCTGGGGCGGAATTCCTTCCCCGTTGCTTCAGCCGGAAACAACACAGGCTGATTTTGAAACCTATGTAGATCATGTGCTGGAACTGGCGCGTACTCGTCCTATGATTTTCAGTATCGCTGACATGTTGCTGCCGAACAATATGATCGAGAGGGTCAAAATCCTCTCTGATAAAATTAATGCTTTCACAAGCGCGACTTAACTTTCATTTTCTATAGCCTTCGCGGCCCGTCGATTTCGCTTTTTGTTTAATGTGGGAAGCGCAATTTGTGACCGGGGGCATTCTACAAAAGGATGAAAAATGTCTTCCACCAACCCGAATCTTCAAATCTGGGAAAATCCTGCCAACTATTCGTCTCCCCAATACCTCAAGCACATGGTCCTGGATTTTGTCCAGATGCACGACTTTATGCAAGAGCCCATTGTATGCGACCGCGGGGAAGGAATTTACGTTTGGGATGTGCAAGGTAAAAAATATCTCGATGGGATTTCCGGTGTGTGGGTAACCAGCCTGGGTTTTGGCAACCAGCGGGTGATCGAAGCAATTCGCGCCCAATTGGAACGGATGTGCTTCAGCTCTCCAATCCTTACCATCAATACCCGTGCGGTTGAATATGTCGAAATGTTGGGTCAGTATACGCCTGAGGGACTGACCACTATCAAACTTTTGAGCGGCGGTTCGGAAGCGACCGAAACAGCCATCAAGCTCGTGCGGCAGTATTATGCTCAGACCGGCAAACCCAATAAAAAAACCATCATCTCTCGCTATAATAATTTTCACGGTGTGACATTAGGCGCACTGACCGCCACCGGAATTGCCTCCAGGAAAATTCCCTTTGAACCCCTGGCCGGCGGTTTCAGGCATATTGCACCTCCTTATTGCTTGCGCTGCCCGTTTAACTTAAAATACCCGGCCTGCAACGTTCTGTGTGCGCGAATGCTTGAAAAGGTCATCCAGTACGAAGGGCCTGAGACGGTTGCCGCTTTCATGGCCGAACCGATTCAGCTTTCCACCGGAAATATTGTACCTCCGCCCGAGTATTGGCCAATCATCCGCGAAACTTGTGATCGGTACGATGTTAAGGTTATTGTGGATGAAGTCGCCACTGGCGCGGGGCGCTGCGGCAAGATGTGGGCAATGGATGTTTTCAATACCAAGCCGGATGTGCTGTGCATGGGCAAGGGATTGGCCGCGGGCTACGTTCCACTGTCAGGCGTTGCTTTCTCGGATGAGATGGCCGATGTATTTATTTCTGAGGACCCCGAGAAGGCCTTTATGGACGGGCATACCTACGGGGGCAACCCCGTAGCAGCAGCGGCCGGGATAGCAGTTCTGCAAGAACTGGTGGAACGCAATCTGGTCGAACAGTGTCGCCTGCGAGGTGAATACCTGATGCAGCGGCTGGAAGATTTGAGAGAACTTGGGGTGATCGGCGAAATCCGCGGAAAGGGGCTGATGATTGGGATTGAGCTGGTCAAAGATGCGCAGACCCTTGAACCCTTCAAGAAGGGCATAAATTTTGGCACACGGGTCGGGCGTAACAGTCTATTAAAACAAAATATGATCATTCGTTATGCACCCAACTGGATCGCGGTAGCGCCCCCATTCATTGTTTCCGAACAGGAAATTGATGAAATGGTGCTACGCTTGGGTCAGTCGATATTTGATGAATTATCCGTGCTCAAAAATTGATTCAGGAAGCCAAACCTCGATGGAACCAGACCTGTCTTTATTGAAAGAAATGTTTCGCCGCATGGTGCGCATCCGCGAGTTTGAACTCGCGGCCATGGATTTATTCAAACGCGGCCTGGTAAAAGGGGCCGTTCATCCCTACATCGGTCAGGAAGCCTCGGCGGTGGGTGTTTGCCTCGCGTTGAACAAGGATGACTTGATCGCGGGTACTCACCGCAGCCATGGCCACAATCTGGCCAAGGGTGCCGCGTCAAATAAGATGATGGCAGAAATTTTAGGGAAGGAAACTGGTAGTTGCAAAGGGCGCGGTGGATCGATGCACATCGCTTCGTTTGAAACTGGCAGTCTGGGTGCCCTCTCTGTTGTCGGTTCGGGCATCCCCCTGGCAGTTGGTGCGGCTCTGGCGTTTAAAATAAGGAAAGAGAAGCGTGTTTCGGTACCGTTTACGGGTGATGGTGGCGTGAATACCGGCAACTGGCATGAAAGCTTGAACATGGCGTCAGTTTGGAATTTACCGGTGGTTTTTGTGCTGGAAAATAATCATTATGGGGTTTCCACCAACATCGAGGATGTGGTAAAGGAAAAAGATTTATCCCAACGTGCCCACGGTTATGGCATTCCAGGCGTGCGCGTAAACGGATTTGATGTCATCGCTGTTTATCAGCATGCGCTTGAAGCGGTCAACCGGGCTCGTGATGGTGGCGGGCCGACCCTGCTGGTTACCGAAGCTTACCGGTTCGAAGGTCATTACGCCGGTGAGCCAGAAGTCTACCGCGAACGAACTGAAGTGGATGAGTATCGCAAGATGGATCCAATTCCACGCTTTTTTCATCAACTGACAAATGATGGTTTGGTCACCCCGGGTGAGCTGGATGATATTACGGCTGAAATTCGCCAGGAGATTGCCGAAGCAGTTCAATTTGCCAAATCAAGCCCGGAGCCGGACCCGGCTACCAGGATGGATTATATCTACGCTTGAGCGTGGGGAGAGACACTATGGCAACGATTGAACGTGATGCAACATCTTTGGGTACGGTCAAACATGTTTTCTCCCCCGATCTGATTCGGCAGGTTCAACCCGGACTGGCGGCAAAAGAAATCTCTTATCAGGAAGCGATACGTGAAGGCCTGCGCGAGGAAATGTTGCGAGATGAGTCAGTTTTCCTCATGGGAGAGGATATTGGCAAACACGGTGGAGCGTTTGGAGTCACACGCACCCTATTCGATCAGTTTGGACCGGAACGGGTCATAAATACTCCCATCTCCGAGAATACTATCGTTGGCGCGGCCACCGGGGCTGCACTGGTAGGTATGCGCCCAGTGGTTGAGATTATGTTTGTCGATTTTTCCGGACTGGCAATGGATCAAATTTGCACCCAGGCGGCGAAACTGCGCTTTATGACCGGAGGACAATGCAAGATTCCCTGGGTCCTACGTATGCCCCAGGGAGGTGGTGCTGGAAAAAGTACCGCTGCGCAACATTCCCAGAGCCTGGAAGTCTGGTTTGCCAGTATTCCAGGATTAAAAGTGGTTCTCCCCTCAACACCTTATGATGCAAAAGGGTTGATGAAGGCTGCCATCCGCGATGATAATCCGGTGATTTTCCTGGAGCAGAAATTCCTGTATTCTTTCCGTGGCTTGGTGCCCGATGATGATTATGTCCTGCCTCTTGGAAAATGCGACATAAAACGGCAGGGCAGCGATGTGACTATTGTTGCCTCAGGTTACATGGTCTGGCACGCCATGCTAGCGGCAAAAATTTTAGAAAGCGAGGGCATCAGTGTGGAAGTTGTTGATGTGCGCACGATTGCTCCTTTAGATGAAGAGACCATCGGGCAGTCTGCCCGAAAGACTGGCCGCGTGGTTCTAATCGCCGAGGCCTGCCGGAGCTACGGCCCGGCGAATGAGTGGGGCATGGTGGTGATGGAGCAAGCTTTTGACTACTTGCGGGCGCCGGTCATTCGGGTAACCGGCAGGCATTCGCCCATTCCTTTCGCTAATTCTCTGGAGGCCGGCGTCTGGCCGGGAACAGATGATTTATTGCAGGCTGTACGCACTACCATGACATATTAAGAATGGAAATGGGCAAAAGATGATCAAACTTGCTGCCATGGTTGGCACACCTGATCTACGAACCGAAACCTTAGCCGTGTACAGCGGCAATCTTGAACTGGCATTTTCTCATCTGGCTGCACTTGGGTACACAGGCGTCGAATTGATGATCAGAGACCCCCAGCAGTTGGATGGAAACCAAATCCGCCGGTGTTTGGATGAGAATGGATTGCATTTGGTTGGACTATGTACAGGTCATGTATTCGGGGAAGATGGCTTGGGGTTGGTTGGCCCCGACCCGGCCAGATCGCTGGCTGCGAAAGAACGGCTGAAAAGTTTTGTAGATTTTGCGGCTGAATATTTTGGCCCGGATACCCTGGTAAATATCGGCCGTTCCCGTGGCACAGGATACCCCGGCGATCCGGTCCGCTCCCTGGCAGAAATGTGCGCATCCTTCAGAGATCTGGCCGAATATGCCGCCCCCGGCGGGATAAAATTAGTGTTAGAGCCGATCAATTCGCTCCAGACTGCTCATATCCATACCACGCAAGACGGCATCGAGATGGTCACGCGAGTGGATCATCCAAATTTCGGTCTGATGTTGGATTTATGCCATATGAACATTGAAGACGATGATATTTATAACAGTTTTCGCTTGGCGCGCGGCAAATTAAGATTTGTACATTTAACAGATAATAATCGTCATTGGCCTGGCAGCGCTCATTTGGAATTTGATAAGATATTCGCCGTCTTACGGGAAATCGAATATAGTGGGTTTGCTTCATTGGAAATTATGCCCTGGCCCGATTCGGACACAGCCGCAAGGGCTTCGATCCAATATTTGGGTCAATGGGTAGATGCGAAATGAAAGCAGCCAGAAATCAGTGCGACGATATGGCGGCGTGGCAATCTCAGAAACTCGAATAAAGACTTGCAGACTGGCTCAGAGGTTGATTGTTTTGTGATAAACCCGCTCGCATAACAGCCTGTGTCAACGTTGTACTATAACCGCTATTTATCGGATGATGAGAATAACAGGAGATGGAATCATTATGATCGTAGAAGTATTTATGCCGAAAATGTCTGATCACATGGAATCAGGTGTGATTGTCGGTTGGCTGTGCCAGGAGAATCAGGCTGTGGAAAAAGGGCAGCCTCTTTTTGAATTGGAAACCGACAAAGCCACTGCTGAACTAGAATCTCCAGCTTCTGGTTTTCTAAGAGGCATTCGCGTAGGTGTAATAGCTGGCGTCGATGTTCCCGTCGGCGATACCATTGCCTTTATTACATCCAGCCTGGATGAAGTCGTGCCTAAGCTTCCACCATTCGGTGGAGCACTGCCGACGGTGAGTGTTCCAAACACCCCCAGCCCTGCTGTAAGAATTTCCAGCGGCCCGGTCATCGAAGCAGAAGCCGATGGCGTTGTTAGGGCAACACCCGTGGTGCGCAAGCTGGCGCGCGAGCTGGGGCTGGATATCGCACAAATAAAAGCCACCGGCTCTGGCGGACGAGTGACTGAAGCCGATCTGCATAGTTTTATGGCAGCCAAAAAATCTGCGGAACAGGTTCAAAGCACACATCCAGTACCCGCTTCTGTCGAGCCGGTGAAGATCACACCTGTGGCGCTCAGTATTGCCAATGAGTTGGGTGTTGAACCTGCACTTGTAAAAGGCAGCGGCCCAAATCATCTCATTACCAAAAAAGATGTGCAAGAATTTGCGCTTTCAACTCAACCTGGCGTTGACCGCGCTGAGACCGGGCCCGATGGCCAATGGCTGGAATTAAATAAAACCCAGCTTTTGACCGGTCAACGTATGCTCGAGAGCGTACAAACTGCGCCTCAATTTATCCTCACTACGCATGCTGATATGACCAGGGTCCTTGATCTGCGGGCCGCAGTTGGCGCCCAGGTGGAAGCTGATGCTGGCGTCCGCCTGTCTGTAACCGGCATCCTGGTAAAAGTGGTATCCATTGCTCTCAAGCGCCATCCTCGTTTGAACTCATCATTTGTCAATGGGCGTATCAAGCTGCATTCGCAAATCAACATCGGTGTGGCGGTGGGCACCGAAGCCGGTCTGTTTGTACCCGTGATTTCCAACCCGGATCTGAAAACCCTCGCGGAGATTACCCGAGATTTGAAAGGTTTTCAAGAAAAAGCCACCCGGCAGCGGTTTGCACCGCAAGACTTCGCTGGCAGCACTTTTACCATTTCCAACCTGGGTATGTATGGTATTGACCAGTTCCAGGCCATTATCAATCCTCCCGAAAGCGCAATTCTGGCGGTTGGCCGCATCATTCAGACACCGGTTGGCTTGCCCGACGGCCAACTGGCCTTGCGACCGATGATGGCGTTAACCCTAACTATTGACCATCGCAGTCTGGATGGGATGCAAGGTGCCAAATTTCTGGCGACGGTCAAAGAATGCCTTGAACAGCCGTATTTAATCCTATAAATCAGTGATTACGAAGGGAGAAAATTTTATGGATCCTCAAATTTCTATCGAAGTTGGCCAAAGACTCTACGAAATGATGGTGCGCATCCGCAAGTTTGAAGAAGCGGTCGTGGAATTGTTTGCCCGGGGGAAAATTCCCGGTTTTCTTCATACCTATATCGGAGAAGAGGCAGTCGCAGTTGGGGTATGTTGCAACCTTACTATTGAAGATAAAATCACCAGTACGCATCGAGGGCATGGACATCTGATCGCCAAAGGCGCCGAGTTTGATAAAGCCATGGCTGAATTATTTGGCAAGGCCACCGGCTACAACAAAGGCAAAGGCGGGTCGATGCATATCGCAGAGCCAGATTTGGGGATGTTGGGCGCGAATGCCATTGTCGCCGCCGGTATCCCGATTGCCACTGGTGCGGCATTGACGGCGCAGTACCTGGGGAAGGACTGGGTGGCGGTGTCTTTTTTTGGAGATGGCGCTTCTAACGAAGGCTCATTTCATGAGTCGCTTAATCTGGCATCGGTTTGGAATCTACCGGTTGTTTTTGTTTGCGAAAACAACGAATTTGCTGAATCGACACCCCGCTCGCAAAATCAAAAAATAAAAGATATTGCCATCCGGGCAATGGCCTACGATATTCCCAGTATGATCGTTGATGGAAACAATGTAGAGGCGGTTTATTTGGCTGCCAGGGAAGCTATAACTCGCGCCCGCACAGGAGGTGGACCGACCCTGATAGAAGCCAAAACTACTCGGTGGCGCGGCCATCACGAAGCAGATAACCAGAGTTACCGTAACAAAGAAGAGCTTAAGGCAGCCCTGGCGAACGATGCTGTTGCTCGCTGGGCAACCCAATTGCTGGCGGCAGGCGTGCCCCAGGCTACTTTGGATGCAATTAACGAAAAAACCGCCCAAGAATTGAAGCTGGCAATTGAGTTTGCCGAAACCAGCCCACTGCCCAATCCGGCTGACGCCAACGCCGACATTTTTACACCATTTATCTTCGAGGAGATCTGATATGTCAATCATGACTTATAGAGAGGCGCTCCGTCAGGCTATGCGCGAGGAATTAAACAACGACGAGCGGGTTTATTTGATGGGAGAAGATATCGCAGAATTCGGCGGCTCGATGAAGGTGACTCTGGGACTGATCGATGAATTTGGACCTCGCCGGGTACGAAACACCCCGATATCAGAAATGGCAATTTTAGGTGCGGCGGTGGGTTCAGCCAGCACGGGCGCCCTTCCAATCATCGAGATCATGTATAGCGATTTCTTTGGTATGGCAATGGACCAGGTCTTTAACCAGGCAGCCAAGATGCGCTTTATGTTTGGTGGTAAGCTATCCATCCCGCTTACGATTCGCGCCCCAATGGGCGGACGTCGTTCAGCCGCCGCTCAACACAGCCAATGCCTGGAAGCCTGGTTCATGCATATTCCGGGCATCAAAATCGCTATGCCATCCAACCCCTACGATGCGAAGGGGCTGCTCAAAACCGCTGTTCGCGACCCCAACCCAACGATTGTGTTTGAAAATAAGATGCTTTACAATGTCAAAGGGGAAGTACCGGATGAGCCATTCTTCGTACCGTTTGGTAAGGCCAGAGTGGTAAGCGAAGGAACAGATGTAACCATCGTAGCCATCTCCGATATGGTGGATTACTCGCTCAAAGCGATGGAAATATTGAAAGCCGAAGGTATTTCGGTAGAATTGATTGACCCACGTACTATTGCCCCCCTTGATATCACAACCATCGTCAATTCGGTCAAAAAGACCGGGAAACTGGTGGTAGTGCATGAAGCCAACCTTACCTGTGGGGTGGGTGCAGAAATAGCCACGCAAGTAAGCTACCGTGCTTTCGATTTCTTGCAGGCGCCGATCGAGCGAGTGGCTGCCAAGGATTCCCCCATTCCCTTCGCACCGATTCTGGAAAAAGAAATCCTGCCGGATGATCAGGATGTTATTGATGCTGTTCACAAAGTGATGGAATACGTAAAATAAAACAGTCTGACATTCAGTGAGGTGTTTAGATGGATAATTTTAATGCCGCCCGCAGCCTGCTGCACAAGTTTAAAGGGGATGCGTACATCCATGGTCTTGGAGTACTGCCGCAAACCGGAGAACTGGCTGCACAGCTTGGAAAATGCGCTGCACTTGTGCGAGACTCATTCCCTGGTGCCGAGAGTCTGATCGAGACGATAACAGCCAGCCTTTTAAAAGCTGGAGTGGAACTTTGTGGGACGATTCAAGGCGCATCTCCCAACGCCCCACGCGAAGACGTACAACGAATCCGCACCGAACTGGCGCGTTTAAACCCTGAATTGGTTATAAGCTTTGGCGGTGGCAGTACCATTGACGCCGTAAAAGCCGCCTCGGTACTATTCGCTTTTAACGGTGATGTGGAGCAATTCTTCGGCACCGGTCTGGTAACTCAGTTGCTGCGCGATAGTCAGAAAAAACTCCTACCGCATCTGGCCATCCAGACGGCCGCCAGCTCGTCTGCCCACCTGACCAAATACTCGAATATTACTGATCTCTCCATCGCTCAAAAAAAGCTGATTGTGGACGATGCAATAGTACCGCCCAGGGCAATTTTTGACTACGAGGTTACCTTTCATGCCCCACTTTCATTGACGGCCGATGGTGCCATGGATGGTTTCTCCCATTGTCTGGAAGTGCTTTACAGCGCTGTTGGAAAACCCAATTATGCGCAAATCCGAGATGTGGCACAGGTGGGCATCAGCCTGGTGGCCGAATATTTACCTTCTGTGATCCGCCAATCACATGATCCTGAGGGCCGTGAAGGTCTTGGACTTGCCACTGATCTGGGCGGATACTCAATCATGCTTGGCGGCACAAACGGAGCTCATCTGACCAGTTTCTCGCTGGTGGATGTGCTTAGCCATGGCCGTGCCTGCGCCATGCTGAACCCGTATTACACAGTTTTCTTCGCCCCTGCAATCCAGGAACCGCTTCGTATGGTTGGGAGTATCTTCCACGCAGCCGGTTTTATCACCACAGATCTTGATCGGCTGCATGGCCGAGACCTGGGCCTGGCGGTGGCCGAAGGCATGCTTGCACTTGAACAGAGCATCGGTTTCCCCTACCGGTTGAGCGATGTGCCAGGTTTTTCGGATGAGCATATCAGCCGCGCCCTGACCGCTGCTAAGAATCCCCAGTTGAAAATGAAGTTGGAGAATATGCCGGTGCCCTTGACGGCTGAAACAGTGGACGAGTACATGCTCCCTATTCTTGAAGCTGCGAAAACTGGGCAACTGGCCAATATCAAAAACGTTCCATGATCCGAAAATCTGCGGGTCTTTTCTAATTATCAGGTACTGGAAGGTGATATGAAGCTGAAATTAGCCTATGGTAAAACCGGACTGGAAATTGATCTCGATGATGCCTGGGATATCACTGTGATTGAGCCTGGGTACGTGCCAGGCTTGATTGACCCGCATGCCGCCATAATCGCCGCTCTCAAAGCGCCGTTGAATTCGCTTCCCTTGCAAGACCGCGTGGGAAAGGAAGCCCATGTTGGAATCATCTTCAGTGATATTACCCGGCCAACACCGAACAAGATTCTCATCCCGGCAATTTTGGAAGAACTTGCACATATTCCGGCGAAAAACATCACCCTATTTAATGCCCTTGGTACTCACCGCCCGAATACCCCCGCTGAACTGCGCGAACTGCTCGGGCAAGACCTGGTAGATCACTATTCCATTGTTCAGAACGATGCCTTTGATGTCAGAACACAGGTTCTCTTGGGAAAAAGCAGCCTCGGGCATGATATCTGGTTAAACCGGCAGATGTTTGAATGCGATTTTAAAATTCTTTCCGGTTTTATCGAGCCGCATTTTTTTGCAGGCTTTTCCGGGGATGGCAAGGCGATCATGCCTGGTATGGCCGGACAACTTACCGTGCTTGGCAATCATGACGCAGGTATGATCGCTCATCCGAGCGCCGCCTGGGGCGTAACGCAGGGCAATCCAATATGGGAAGAGGTGCGGGAGGTGGCCTTGCGCGCTGGACAATCCTTCCTGGTGAATGTCACCCTGAACAAGGATAAACAGATTACAGGTGTTTTTGCAGGCGATTTAATCCCTGCCCACGCTACGGGGTGTAAGTTTGTAAAACAAACTGCCATGGTGCCCGTGGACAAGCCCTTCGATATAGTCATTACTACCAATTCTGGTTTTCCATTGGATCTTAACCTTTACCAGTCGGTAAAAGGTATGAGCGCTGCCGCCCAGGTGGTTCGACCGGGCGGGGCCATCATCATTGCAGCTGAGTGCTGGGATGGAATTCCGGAGCACGGATTATACGGTACGCTCTTACGGGAAGCTGGCAGCCCGCAAGCATTGCTGGATATGATCCATGCCCCTGGTTTCCTGAAGCAGGATCAGTGGCAAGCGCAAATCCAGGCACAGATCCAGTTAAAAGCCGAAGTGTATGTTTACTCGCATTATTTGACAGATGAACAAATCCGCGCAGCTCTGTTACAGCCCTGTCGAAACATCAAAGAAACAGTGGCTGAGTTACGGCAGCGTTACGGCCCACAGACTCGCATTTGCGTTTTGCCCGAAGGTCCGCAGACTGTGCCATACATAGCTTGATTCATGGTAAGCCATCATCAAAATCAGAAAAAATATCCGGATGATAATCCCTTGAAAATTTCTCTCGCGATTCTAACCCCCGACGTGACCGTCGAGATTCCGGTGGCGTTGCTTAATGGAACTTTTGACGAACGCTTGGGTAGGGCTTTCCGATTGGGCTATGACGGCGTTGAACTGATGGTGGCTCGCCCTGCAGAGCTCAATGCAGCCGAAATATCTCTGCAGATTAAACAACATGCATTAAAAGTGTCGGCCATTTCCAGCGGCGCTGTCTACAAAATGGACAAGCTCTCTTTACTTTGCGCTGATCAAACCGAACGTCCCAAGGCAGTCGCGCGGTTACTGGAATTAGTTGACTTTGCTGCTCTTGTGGGCGCGCCATTGGTAACCATTGGGAGCTTCCGGGGAAAATTGGCATGGACTGGAAACGAAGATGCCTACAATTATTTTGTTGAAGTTCTAAAATTGACATGTGCACATGCCGTCAAACAGGGTGTGCTTCTAGCAATTGAGCCGCTTAACCGTTATGAAACTGATGTCATTCATACGGTTTCAGAAGCGCTGACGCTCATTAACCAAGTTGGCAGCCCTGCACTCGGTGTGCTTATTGACACTTTTCACGCCAATATTGAAGAGGCACAACCGGTTGAAAGTTTTCGCAAGGCGAAACAAGCCAATCGGCTATTCCATATTCATCTGGGAGACAGTAATCGTTTGCCTCCCGGACAGGGTCATTTCGATTTTGTCGCGATGGTCGCTGTCTTGCAGGAGATTGGATATTCAGGCTACCTGTCTGCCGAGTTGCTGCCTCAGCCCGATCCAGATCGTGCCGCCGCGATGACAATCCAGGTGATGCGCAAACTGGTGCCCGGCCCAGATTTTGTGGAGGAAAACGAATGAGTGACAGAAAGTTAGTGCTATTGCATACACTTTCGCCATTAATCCAGCTTTTTTCACAGCTTATGTCAGAAGTCTTACCGGATGTAAAGCCATTCCATATATTGGACGAACCACTTTTGGAGCGAATAAAGTTCCGCGGGGGCCTTGCCGCTGCTGACGCTGAACGAGTGCAGCAGCACCGCCTGGCAGCTGCGGATATTGGGGCGGATGCGATACTGGTCACTTGTTCAACTGTCTCTCCCTGTGTAGACCAGGTGCATGCCTGGGCCGGTATTCCGATATTAAAAATTGATGAGGCAATGATTGCGGAGGCGGTTAAATCAGGCCGAAATATTGGCGTGCTCGCCACTGCATCATCAACTCTGAAGCCTACCCAACAAATGCTGTTAGCGCAGTCTCAATTGACCGGTATCCCAATAATTGTGGAACTTAAATTGGTAGAAGGTGCTCTGGCTGCCTTGCTTTCAGGTGATTATGAGACGCATGACAGGCTGGTTTGCGATGCAATCCGCGCGCTTTCAAAACATTCCGATGTGGTTATGCTGGCCCAAGCATCTATGTCTCGTGTGCTAGCAGTCATCCCAGATGTAGAACGACAAGTTCCTTTACTCTCCAGTCCCCATCTAGCCCTCGCCCAGGTGCATCGGTTAATCTTGCCAAAAGAGAAAAAAACTGATCAATCCTCCGGCCTGTGAAATGGAAGAACGGAGCGCGGTCAAGTTCGGGTACTGAGTGCATCCACCAAATCCATTACAAAAAATCCAAAGTTTGGATTATGTCAACAGCTTAATTTCTTTTTTTTAGGCAGGTGTCTAATCTATGAATCTCGGTGGCGCTGTACTTTTTCTTTTGTTCTTTCACTTATTTATCTATAGTGTGTGGAACAGCAGTTTTTATATGGCTGATCTGCGAAACTGGGCCACTATATGTAAAGAATTTGCCAATTCGTATGGATTAATTTGTGATTCCACAAGTTTAGATACGTCAATTCATTTCTCTGGAAACTATGCTGGCTATAGCTTCAAACTGGAGGTAGTGTTGATGGGAGGTGGCGAATCCGTGCCACCAGAATTAAACCTTCGTATTAGAATAACCAATGTTGGGAGGTTGGGTGACAGTTTTAAAATCACTGAAGCACACCTTTTGAGCCGTAAACAGCCTGGCTTAAGTATTCCGAAGTTGGAACATGATTACGAGATAACTGGCCTATCCGGAAATAATTATATTAGTCTGTTTAAAACTTCTTCATTCTGCGAATCTATTTTAAAATTTCATCCAAACTTTCTCAGTTTAGAAAAACAGGAACTTACATTTTCAAAAAGAGTGACAGAAAATAAATTGGAGGAACTTAGGGGATATTCAAATTTTCTCTGTCACATTGGAAACGAAATTAATCATCTCAATGACATGGCTAAAGCGGAGTTATAGAGAAGGTTACCGGAAGGTTTTAATAAAGAGCAATCAAATGGAAACGGACAAGAATAAAGAAAAATGAAGTTGTGTTTAGAAAGGATTTTGGTACTTTATCAGTGAGATTCTTGCACAAAAAACAAGAAGTTCTTTAACCGCGAAGGCGCGAAGTACGCGAAGTTTTTAAGGGAAATGCATTTTTTTCTTGGCTACCTTTGGGTCTTGGCGGTGCTTAACTTTTGGTGTTTTTTGTGATTCAGATTTGTAGTTAAGCTCGTCCGATTAGTCCGGGTTAGGAATTAGTGTGCTAATGTGCTAATGATGCCCAAATCGTATTATGGGCACATAAAAACGCGCTTTTAACCTTAAAATATCCGCGTTTTCGCGATAGTCCCGGTTCCAGCACGAGGAGATAGTCCGCGTCCAAAAGGTTTTATCGCGTTAATTCTGAGAGAACGAGATGTTCTCTCAGTTGACCAGGCCAGGGCTGGAGGCGGTAGCGGGAGTAGGGTGAGTTATTTCCGGTAAGGCTGGCGAATAACCGTCTTGAGTTTGTCAGGAGCCGTTTTGCGCACGTCGCCCAGGTAGATTTCGTGATGCTTCAAGCCGTCGGTTCGCCCGCCCAGCGCTGCGATGTAGGCATGCAGCCGGGCGATGTTGGGACCTTCGGCTGAATACGGCCCTGTGTGCATCAACTGTGCGCTGCAGCCTTCGGTAAATGCCTCAAACCTGATCTGTTCGAGCACTGCCAGCCCCTTCTTTTTCAAGGCTAGCTTGCGTGAGCTTTCCACCCATTCGGCAGTCACCTGCTGGGGCTGGGCAATCATCATTGTCCAGTCCCAGTTTTCTTTGTGCTCTGTGCTGAAATCGTGCATATCCTCAACCCACCACAGGCCTTCGGCTGGGTAAACTGCATAATCGCTTCCTTCCGCCTTCTTGATGGCGAACTTAATCGTATATGCCAGCGAAAACAGCCCTTCAATGACTGCCTGGTAATGAGCTGATTGGTTGGGATCGCCATGCCCATCCAACATCAGGAAATTCATGGGCGGTACATCCACCGTCACCGGGTTGGCAGGCGGTAAATACAGGTTTTTTAGATCTTTCTTCCATTCCATTTTTTCACTCATTTTACCTCTCCGTGGTTATCGAATATCCCAGACTGTAGGAAACGCGTCAGCCAATCCAACGCGGTGGTCATCTGGGTTTCACTGTATGAAAACAGGGCCTCCACATGCGCGGGCAGGTTCCCGGCCCCCTGTCGATCCTGCTTTGCCTTCTCTTGAACGGCTTGCAGTCTTTCGGCCAATGCGGCGCGTTGGGTTTCGATGGCTATGTGAGCCTCAGCAGGTGTTAGGGCGGGCAGGTTCGCCAGCGCCAACGCAAAATCAGCACTACGCGGGCGCGGGGTGGTCAGGCGCTGCCGTACCGCTGTGCGATAAATATCGCGGCCATTTTCGGTGAGCGCGTAAATTTTGCGAGCCGGTCCCCGTTTCCCCGCTGACGTTTCTGCTTCCAACCGGCTCTCCAACCAACCAGCGCCTTCAAGCTTGTTCAGAACGTAATAAATAGACGAGAAGCCAATTTCGGTCCATTCGCGCATCCCGCGCGCTGCGATATCCTGCTCCACCTGGTAACCATGCCGGGGACTTTCTGCTACCAGCCCCAGCACGGCTAAATCGGTGTTGTTGATGAAATGTTGGTCAGAGTGTTCCGTCATATATCTATTCTAATATTAGAATAGATACCAGTCAAGTCGTTTGGAAAGGAAGGTTGCGGGGCAAAGCGGAGATTACGATAGTCCCGGTTCCCGCAGCAGACATGCAGGCTGCCAGCTAGACCTTTGAATGGTAAACGAATCCGTTCATACAATGAGCTGTGCGCTACCGTTTTTATGCTACGATGATGAGATTAAATCAAAAAGGACTGTCCCAGCAGGACAGCCCTTTTGATTTCTGATGATCGATCCGTCACCCTGGCTACAGCCGCACAGATTGACCGGTACGGGCGGATTCTTGCGCTGCCAGCGCAAAGCGCAGGATATCGCGGCCTTGCTCGCCGGTCAGCCGGGGAGCTTCACCCTTGAAGTAGGCATCGATAAAATGGCGGGTGGAATTGATGAAGCTGTGTTCCCAGCCTACTGGCATGTCTGAGAATGTGAAGGTCTTCATATCCTTATACATCACCACCGGGGCCACGTCCATCATCTTGCCGTGACCACGCGTTACCCAGATGACGCCCTTGGTGCCGGTGATCTCAATACGATCATCCTGGGCGTAATGGTTCGTGTCAACGATCATATCGGGCGAATATACCACTTCCAGCGAGCCGAAGCGGTTGCGTGGAAATTTCCATGAAACAATTGCCGGCGAGTCGATCAGGCCCACTTCGCCGCCCAACGGTGCTTCCAGGCTACCAATCCAGGCGTGGACTTCATCGGCGATGCCGTCCATAAAGTACCAGGCCAACGAAAACTTATGATGACCATCATCGAACACCAGCGGGCCGCCGCCGCTCTTGGCGGTGTCGAAACGCCAGGTTTGGGCTGTGCGTGGGATGGGCCAGGAGTTTGGGCTGTTGGCGGCATTGCTCTTGATACGGATGGTCAGAGGTTCGCCAATTTCACCCGCTTCGATCAACGCCTTGGCGCGCATGACCGGCGGATAAAAGATAAAGTTCTCAAACACTTTGAAGATGACGCCAGCTTTTTTGGTTGCAGCGATCATTTCATCGGCTTCGGCTACGTTCAAGGCCATCGGCTTTTGCAGTGAGATGTGTTTGCCTGCTGCGGCGGCATCCAGCGTGATCTGGCGGTGCAGGTGGTGCGGCGTCAGGATTTCCACCAGGTCGACTTCTTTCAAAGCCAGCAAATCCTGGTAATTTGTGAACACCCGGTTGGAAGGCACGCCCCAGGCAGCCGCGCGTGACTGTGCGGTGTTTGGATCGGTATCGCAGACCGCCACCAGTTCGGCGCGCTCGTTCTTTAAATATTCAATTGCGTGTAGATCAGATATTCGTCCTGCTCCAATGAAACCAACTCGAAGTTTATCCATACAATCCCATCCGTTTTATGTAGGTATCGTCTCGGTGGATCATTCCACCGGCTTAAAACTCAATTTTGCTGAAAGCGACTGCCCAATTTCTTGCACATTTTTGACCACCCTGGCGATACTTTCCAGCGGCAGGCGGCTGGTCGGCCCGGAAATGCCAATCGCGGCAACGCAGCGATTACGGTAGTCAAATACTGGTACGGCAATGCAGCGAACACCGGGATGGTATTCCTCATCATCCATGGCGTAGCCCTGGTTTTTGACTTGCTCAATATGGTGGCGAAAGGTGGATGGATCAGTGATCGTGCGGAAAGTATAGCTTTGCGGTTTTTCTGGAAAAGGGGCGCCAGAAAATGTCAAAAATATTTTTCCCAGGGCAGTGCAGTGCAGCGGAGCCAGGGTGCCCACACTGGTGCTGACGCGCAGCGCCGAAGGCGATTCCACCTCGTCAATGTAGAGCGCTTCGCCCTTTGCCAGGATCGCCAGGTGAGCACATTCGCCGGTCTGATCGACCATCTTTTGTAAAAAGGGCTTGGCGGTCTCGCGCAGCGGCATGCCCGTTAGCACTGCCCGGCTTAATCGCACAATCTGCGGCCCCAGGATGTACTTGCGTGTACGCTCATCCTTTTCGGCAAAGCCGTAGTTCGCCAATGTTTGCATGAGCCGTGAAATACTGCCCTTGTCTACGCCAAATTCATCAGCCAGATCGGTGATGCCAATGCCTTCGGGTGCGTTGGACATTTTTTCCAGGATTTGTAATCCGCGTGCCAGGGATTGTAATTCGCTCATGTCGATTTTCCTCTTATCGCGTCCAGGTCAGGATGCGATTAAAAATTGGATGCAATCTTGATAATTTAATCATTGCATTTTACCCGGATTGTTCGAGGAATGCTTCAACAACTGCGGCAATATTTTCATTTGGTGTCTCTGGCTGGATTTCCTTGGCCGGCCCAAGAATATAACCACCGCCACTGGCCATGGTTTTGCATAAATGCCTTACTTCTTCTTTAATTTCTGATGGAGTTCGGAACGGGATCATATTCTGTGACCCCAGGCCTCCCCAGAAAGTGATCTTATCGCCAAATTTCTTTTTTAAATCATAAGGGTTGTTGTTCTTTGCCTCGGGCTGAACGCTTTGGTAAACATCCAGACCAATTTCAATCGCATCCGGGAGAATTTTTTCTATGCCTCCGCAGCAGTGACTCAACACGTATTTGCCAGATTCATGTGTGCGCCGGTATAAACGTTCATAACGGGGTTTGAACAATTTTCGCCAGCGTTCTGGGCCAATTAATATCCCTTGCTGAAAACCCCAGTCATCAAAGAACCAGATTCCATCAACCGGTAGTTTTAATAATCTTTCCAGGATTTCCATTTGATGATTTAACAGCTTATCCAATAATTCTTCATAGAAATCAGGGTTGACGGCTACATCCATCAATACATTTTCAAAGCCGCGTAATACCCAGCTTCGCTCGAACAAACCAAATCCGTACGCCGCAACAACAAACTTATCTTTCTGCTGCTCAATGATTTGAAGGGCATTGGTCTCAAAATCGGCATCAAAAAGATCGCTAACCTTTGGAAACTGGTAACCTTCCAGGCTTGGTTGGGTTAGCGCGGGTTTTTCAAGCGAAAAAGGCCGGAGATCCAGCCTCCACTCGCTTCCATACGCATCCGTGAACTTTTCTTTTCCCAAATCTAAATTGATTCCCATGCTGGGAAGCGGAAGCTGGAAAATTGCATTATCTACCTGGCTGCGCCATGAATTGCTGCCATAATACTCATCCAGCCGTTCTTCAATATTTGAACCCGGGTCAAACATCAGATGATAGGGGACACGATCTGTCTCCTCGTGTTTTATCTGGGCAATTACCCGTTCTTTTTGTGTGATTGACATTGAAAAGCTCCTGGGATAGTTAGCCCTTGACCGAACCCATGGTCATACCCTTGATGAAGTAGCGCTGAAAAAATATGAAGATGATCAGGGTCGGCATACTTGCGATAACGGCCATTGCCCCTTGGGCGCCATACGCGATGCTGTACTGCCCCTTCATCGAGATCAATCCAACCATGATGGTTCTCATGCTGTCTGATTTTGTAAAGATGATTGGGAATAAGAAGTCATTCCATATCCAGGTAAATTGGAGGGTAGCCAATACTGCCAGCGCTGGCAGGCTGACTGGCAGCATGATATTTAACAATACCTGTAATTCGCTGGCGCCATCGATAATGGCCGCTTCTCGAATAGCCTTTGGTATGGAAGAAAAGAAATTCCGCATGATCAAGGTGCAAATAGGCAGGCCAAAGGCGGAATGTGTAATAATCATTGGCCAAAGCGTATCGTAGAGTTTTACGGTGTTATAAAACTTAAACAGGGGAATCAATACGATTTGCGGAGGGAAGAACATGCCGGCGAGAACAAACATGAATAATATTTCGCTTCCCTTGAATGGCAGCTTGCTGAACACATAGCCCATCAGAACGCCCAGCATGATGGAAATACTGGTAGCTGGAATAGTTACCAGAAATGAATTTTTCATATAAGTCTGGATGTTCGCAACGAACCAGACTTCTTTATAGTTATCCAGGTGCAGGGCTTTGGGTAGTGTCCAGAGACCTTCCATCACAATTTCAGAATTCAATTTAAATGAAGTCAGGATCACACCCAGTACTGGCATGATATAGACGATGGCGATGGCTGTCAGGATGACGTACAGAAGAATTTTTCTGTAGACGGAGCCGCCAGACCTGCGCCAGCTTTTTACGGTGCGTTCATTTTCGAGACCAATATCATTAGTCATATAAGTGTTCCAATTCTCGCACCTGGCGAAAATAAAAAGCGATGATGACCATGGCAATTAAAAAAAGCACCACGGCAATGGAACTGCCGTAACCAATGTAATATTTCTTAAAAGATTCGTTGTACATGAACATTGCCAGGGTATCGGTTGTATGAAACGGACCGCCCTGGGTCATCATATAGACCACGTCGAAACTTTTGAGTGAGTTGATAATGGATAATGCGATCACGACAACTGTTGCCGGGCTGAGCAGCGGGATAACAATGTGGCGGAGGGAGGTCATGTAGGAGGCGCCATCGATTTCAGCGGCTTCTATTAATTCAGACGGGATCGAGGTGAGCCCCGCCAGGAAGATTACCATTGCCAGACCGACCTGCTGCCATGCCCACGCGATGATCACTGCCAGCAGCGCAGTTTTTGGGTTTGCCAGCCAGGCCAGGGTGAGGTTATTCAGGTGCAGCGCTCGTAAAATTACATTAATCAAGCCCCAATCGGGTTGATAAATCCAGATCCACACTTGCCCGATGACCGCCAGGGATAGGCAGATAGGCAGATAAAACAGGGATTTGTATAAATTTGCGCCCCAGATGCCCTCATGCAAAAGCAAGGCAAGCGATAGACCGCATCCAACTGGCAGGACGACTGCGGCAGCCATCCAGATGGCTGTGTTCGTGATGGCGTTGATAAAAAACTTATCGCCGAAGATTTTAGCGAAATTTTCAAAACCAACCCAGTTGTATTCCTGGTTGAACCCGTTCCAATCTGTGAAGCTGTAATAAAATGAGCTTAAGAGAGGAATGATGATGATGATTGTGTAGATAGCCAGGGGGATAATGGAAAAGATGATGACCCACTTGCGTTGATTCCGAACCATGGGCAGCTCCAATTTTGATGGATCTTCGGGACAGATAACACCGCTACCGCGTTTTAATAGATGTTGGCGATTGTTTGTATGGAACGTTGCCCGGCTCATTTGCCAGGAACAACAACGGGGCCAATTATAATCAGGATTTCTTTCAAAACATCGAATCATAAATGGAAATGCTGAGAACGAATGGGCAGTATCGTTCTCATACTGCCCATTCGTCTTGTTAGTCAGTTTATTTCTTGAAGACTGCTGCCGATTGTTTCTCGGCGTCCGCCAGGTAAGTTTCGTATTGTGACGGATCGTTCATCATTTGTCCGAACATATTCAAGCCGATATCCGCGTTGGGCGGTGTGGTTGAAAGATCGTAAGCCGGCAGCCACATGGTTCCGCCAGCGATGAAACCGAGAGCCTTCTTCATAACCGGGTTGAAGGAAGAAGTATCAACCAGCGATGAAGCCGGGAGCGCGCCCTGGCCCTTGGCCCATAAAAGCTGCATTTCAGGTGTGAGTGCCCACGCAATGAAGTCCTTGGCGCAATCTGGGTTCTTTGCGTCGGCAGGGACTACCCAGGAATCTGTGGAGGCAAAGGTGGCCGGTGGAATTTTGGCATCGATGACGGGGAAGGGGAAGACATCGTAGTCTTCGCTGGCCTTGAGCCCTGCTGTGTCCCAATAACCGGTGATCCAGGTGCCCATCAGTGTCATACCAGCTTGGCCTTTTGCAACCTGGTCGGCAGCATCGGTCCAATCATAAGCATTGGCATCCGGGAAGAAGTAACCCTTATCAATCAGGCCCTTCCAGAGTTCCAGGGCTTTCTTTACTTCGGGATCGGTGAAGGCAGCCTTGCCAGCCTGAAGCTTGGCGCGATATTCGTGCCCGGCAGTGTAGCTGACCAGGAAGTCCATATAGAACTGGGCGGGCCAAAGGTTCTTAGATCCCAAAGCGATCGGGGCGATACCGGCAGCTTTCAGCTTGTCGGCGGCAGCGATGAACTCATCCCAGGTCTTGGGTGTTTCAGTGATACCAACCTTGGCGAATGTCTTGGGGTTGTAGAAGAAGCCTACGTAGTGGAAGTTCTGGGGGATTGAATAAACTCCGCCGTTATATTGTGTGGAGCCTTGAATGCCCTTGGTAATAACGGTTTCCAGTTTATTGGCCTTCCAAAAATCAGAAAGTTCCATCAGGGCTTTGCTGTCCACAACAAATTGAACGCGGGCGCCGGCCCAATAGGAGAACACATCGGGGGGGTTCTGCCCGGCGAGCATGACCAGGATCTGGGTTTTGAAATCTTCATGACCAGTCGTGTTGTCCACAATTGTGCATTTTGCACTCTGGGCATTGAATTGGTCGATAATCGAAGTCATGTCTTTCTTGCCCAATTCACCAGAATAGTAATGGACTATGTTGGTTGTCAACTTTTCTACTACGGCCGGTACATCGGTGGGCTTGGGGGCCTCGGTGGCCGGAGCAGCCGGGACTGCGGTGTCAGCGGGTGCGGCGGGTGCTGCAGGCGCTGCAGGTGTGGCTGCGGGTCCGCAGGCTGTCAGAACGAAGGCTCCCAGCATAGTCAGGGTAAGCACAAACCAAACAATTTTTTTCATCTCTTTCCTCCACGGAATTTAGGTACAAGGATTAGGGTTTATTGAGGTAGCAAAATAAAAGTTCAGAAAATATCCTTTCCAGGTCACCTCCTTATTAGGTGCTTCTGTATCACTGCTGGTCAGGCGAACGTGTCTTGCTCGTGCAGTGACCGGTACCATATGTTTGGCATCAAATTCCAGGCAATCAAAACCGGTAATGTTCGATTGCAATTTGTATTTTACAACATAATTGTTGTAAAAGCAACAACATATTTTTTATCCATCTATATTTCATGAAAACTGGGAGAGTTATTGCTTAATTGTTGACTTATAAAATACCCGGTTGTATAATCCAGCTAGATCCAATTTGCTAATCCATTCCACGGAAACATAACGGGACGCCCATGAGCACAACTTCCTTTTTAGAGAACAGAATTGAGCTGGCAAAAGCTCGCGCAACGCGTGCCCAAATCATTGCGAGCGCCGGGGGAGTTTCCGAGGCGCGGTTTTCCGGTGCTTTACCTCAATACATCGACGTCAGCCTATCAGAAGCATTGGTACTTGGCTTGCTTTTGCAAGGGGTCAACATATTTGTCACTGTTCTTGGGCACGGGTCCACTGAGATTGGCGAGGTGTTGCGTATATATCAACAGGCTGGCTTGGTGCGGGTTTTTGGGGTGCGCAGTGAAATCGAGGCTTCCCATGCTGCCGCGGCTTTGCGCTGGACAACGGGTGAGAAAGCCGCGGTGGTTACATCCATCGGCCCGGGTGCTTTGCAGGCCTTATCGGCCAGCCTGGTGCCTGCAAGCGACGGTCTGGGTGTCTGGTATTTACTGGGGGATGAGACCAGCGAAGACGAAGGGCCGAACATGCAGCAAATCCCCCGTAACGAGCAGGCTCTTTTTCTGAGGTTGTTCACTCAAATGGGGCCGGCCTACAGTTTGCATACACCTCTGGCGCTGCCAACCGCTCTTCGGCGTGGGTTAAATGTTGTTGATCACCCTCATCGGGCTGGACCATTTTTCTTGTTGCTGCCGATGAATGTTCAGGCGCTGACCATGCCTCGATTTAACCTGGATGAACTTCCCCAGGGTGCCCCGCCTCGCTTGGCCGCCGCCGCGGATTTTGGCGCGTACGATCAAGCCGCCGATGCCATTCAACAGGCCAGCAATGTCCTTGTGCGTCTGGGCGGTGGTTCGCGGCAGGCTGGCCCAGAAATTTTGGAGTTTTTGGAAATGGCGGATGCGGTTGCCATCACCGCCCCGGTCGCGTTGGGGGTAATCCCTGATTGTCATCCGCGCAACATGACCATTGGCGGTTCAAAGGGCTCGCATTCCGGTAACTTTGCAATGGAAAATGCTGATCTGCTGGTGGTGATTGGCTCCCGAGCGGTGTGCCAATCGGATTGTTCGCGGACTGGCTACCCAAAGGTGAAGCATGTCATTAATATCAATGTCGATGTCGAAGCAGCCACCCATTACAATAAAACCACTGCCTTATTGGGAGATGCCGCGCCCACATTGCGGCTTCTAATCGAAAAGCTTGGTTTGCGAAAGAATAAAACGCCGGCATCTGACTGGTTTCGCCTGTGTTCTCTGAAGCGCAAAGAATGGAATGCAATCAGGGCAGAACGGTACAACCACCCGAGCCTTTATGACCCGGTTTGGGATCGTGAAGTGCTTACCCAGCCGGCGGCGATCAAGGCAGCCACCGATTGGGCAAAATCGAATCAGGCTGTCTGCTATTTTGACGCTGGCGATGTTCAGGCCAACGGCTTTCAGATTTTCGAGACCGAAAAAATCGGCCAGATCATCACCGATGGCGGCGCCAGTTATATGGGTTTCGCGGTCTCTGCCTTGCTGGCAACGGCGCTCACGAAAGAACCTTATTACGGCGTGGCATTTAGTGGAGACGGTTCCTTCACGATGAACCCGCAAATCCTGTTGGATGGGGTGGAGCATGGCGCACGCGGCTGCATTCTTTTGTTTGATAACCGGCGCATGGCGGCCATTTCAGGTTTGCAGTTTGACCAATATGAACATGATTTCGCTACCCATGACGGTGTCGAGGTGGATTACATTGCCTGGGCAAAGGCAGTCAGGGGTGTCAATGCTTTGCACGGCGGTTATTCAACCGCATCGCTGCTGACCGCGCTGGAACAGGCCAAAACTTATCCGGGCTTATCGTTTGTGTATATCCCGGTGTATTTTGGGCCGGATGAAATGGGCGGGATGGGTGTTTATGGGCGCTGGAATGTGGGCAATTGGGCCCCAGATACACAGCAGCTGCGCCATCAAATTGGGTTGTGATTTAACCATCCCGTGCCTGTGCGCGAACCGGGACTAACCTCAACATCGGAATTACAAGGAGAAATCGGCATGAAAATTGCGGTGATCAACGAGACAAGCGCGGCTGACCGAAATGCAGATATTTTGGCGGCTCTGGACGGACGTGGGCATGAAATCATCAATGCTGGTATGCGTAAAAATGGAGAAACGCCCGAGCTTCAATATATTCATACCGGTTTACTGGCTGCCATTTTATTAAACCTCAAGCGGGTGGATCTGGTGGTGGGCGGCTGCGGAACCGGACAGGGTTTCCTCAACGCCGTCATGCAGTATCCCAGCATATTTTGCGGTCATATTCTGAACGATCTGGATGCCTGGTTGTTTGCCCAGATCAACGATGGCAATTGTATTTCACTGGCGCTCAACCAGGGCTACGGCTGGGCCGCAAATATCAACCTGAAGTTTATCTTTGACCGCTACTTTAGCGTCGAGGCCGGGCAGGGTTATCCGGCTCACCGGCGCGAGCCCCAGGCTCAATCTCGCAGTACCCTTCAAACCATCTCGGCTGCCGCTCATCGCCCCATGGCTGAGATCATCAATACGCTTCCGGACGATGTGTTAAACCCTGTTCTGAAGTATCCGGGCGTCCAGGAACTGATCGCTTTTCAAACAATTCAGGATGCGGCTCTAAAAGACGCATTCCAGCAGCGTTATGCCCGTTTGGCATAGTTGTCTTTATAGGAGGTTGTATGCTCCACTCTCACAATGAATCTTTGATTGCCGAATTGCAGGAGAAGGCGCGCCAGATTCGGCTGGATGTGCTTGATATGGTTTATCGCCGCCAGGCGGGGCATCTGGGTGGCTCTTTTTCATGCGCCGAGATTCTGGCGTGTTTGTACTTTCATCAGCTCAATATCGACCCCGTTCGGCCGCAGTGGGATGAGCGCGATCGTTTTCTTCTCAGCAAAGGCCATGCCGCCGCTGCCTTGTATTCCATCCTGGTTCAACGCGGCTTCTTCCCGGCTTCTGACCTGGAAACCTGGGGACACCTGGATTCGCACCTGCAGGGTCACCCCGACCGGATCAAAACGCCCGGTGTGGATATGTCCAGCGGCTTTTTGGGCCACGGCATTTCCATTGGCGTGGGATTGTCGCTGGCGCAGCGCCTGGGTGAGTCACGCTTCCATACCTATGTACTGGTCGGTGAGGGCGATATGCAATCTGGGGTGTCCTGGGAAGGTGCCATGACCGCCGCCAAATTCCGCATCACCGAAATGACCGTTATCATGGATTACAACAACGTCCAGTTGGA
>CAIMZS010000434.1 GCA_903846015.1 uncultured Anaerolineae bacterium
GCTGCTCATAGCCCTGGGCGTACTCGGCAAATCAGATGCGCTTGTCCTGTGGGCAGAATGGCGTCACCGTACACAAATTCCAATTCCAGCAACCAACATAATAATACTTTTCATCGTTCACGGGATGAAACAGCCCTGCCCATCACGCTTTCGTCTCCCATATCTATTACGGCAAGATAGCTCAATTGGGGACACATACAGGATGGGTTGGATACAGAAATCGCCAATTTCTTTAAAGTATTTTTGATGCGGAAGACTGCTCGCTGGAAGAAAAATTAATCGACACGAGATCAAGAAACAAGTCCTTGCCCAACACTTCCTCTGCCGATGGATCAGAATAAACCCACTTCTCAAAATCTGAAGTAAGCATGTCACCACGTACAAATTGCCAAATTTTAGTGATGGTTGATGAGTTAGCCCGGTTATTTTCCATGTTTTGTTATTGGTTAGCTAAATGCTTAATGAATTACGTAGCAGCGGTCAGGGACTAGGGCGGACAAAACCGCCAGGAGCAAAATCCACAAGTTAGGAAAGAATTTGATCTGGCAGAACTATAACAGAAATTATTCTTGTAATCTCTACTTTCTAAAATACAAATAGGGCGTTAGTCGGCTAAAAGTGATTTTTAAGGGATACTTTTATAGTAATTGTTTATGTCAAATATGCCAGTTTCCATATCAACAGACGCGCTGATCAAAGTTTTTGTATTCGAAATGAAATAATTTATATCCCATTCTGTATTTACCCGGGTAGTCGCCCATCTATTTAGCCAACCATTTATCTTGCAGTTTTCGCCAGGTGAATTTTGTTTGAATTCAAGACGCATGTTTTTTCCTCCCTGATCTTCAACTATTTGAAGTGCTTGATTAGCGGGTATTTTAATTTGGGTCCAGCTTAATTTTGTCCGATCCTTCTCGGTCAACAGACTGTCTGGGGCAATATAGTTTTCTCTTCTTGTCCAGGTTAGTATATTTTGTCCGGCTTTAATGTCAATTTGCCCATCAAAATAATAATGATCTGGAATGCTCTCTCGGAAAATTATAATCTTCATTAATTGTGGCCCAAGGGATGCATCATCGCAACTGGTTTCGAAATAAAGGCCATCTAAATTCCATTCATTCAATCGTTCATTCCATACTACCTGCATAAATGCATCCGCCACGCGAAAATAGTCATCCTGAGTCCATTGAACGGGCCGCACTATTGTATTGTCCGATGATGATGCAGAAAGTTTCGTGAAGACATTCTTGTTTCCAGCCTTCAGTGAGTCGAGAATGCTTTCCGAATCAAACCCAAAAGTTCCTCTTTCTCCGCGGGCACGGATTATGTAACTACCATTAGCTTTATCAATTTCAATGCGAAAAAGTGATCCATAATTAACCACCCAATTCCCATTATTGGAATTTGCATCTATTTCCAGGTTAATGGAACATTGATTCTCTACAGATAATCGAGCATCTTTCCCACCATTTAATTCTGCAATCCGCAGCGCTTCTTCCGCTGAGATTTTTATCTGTGCAAAATCCAAGACAGAATGTATTTCTTCCCCAACATACTTATCGTATGATTTGGCGCTCCATCGCAATTCATTGGATGGCAGATCTATTGAGTATGAATAAGAAGCCACATTAAAAGGAGGCCAGACAAAATATCCGGATTCCAACATATATGTAAAAATATACGCACGTTGAGCCCCCAAATTGACGTCCTTACAGTCGTCTAGCCCAAAAAGCATACGATCGATTTTTTGATCAGCAGCAGTTTTGCTTAAAATCTCTTTCTGGAATGCGGTTGAAACTTCTATAAAGTCTGTCTGACTCCATTGATAAGATGAGCCAGCTTTCACTTCATCTTCAGTTGTTTCGGTTTTTAAAGTGAATATTTTTGGCTCGCCAACTTTAATGGCTTCCAAAATAGTTTTAGGATCTATACGATAAGTGCCTTCTCCGATATAGTTTTGATCTTGATCTCGCCCTTCGATCATGCGTGTTAAAAAAGAAATTGGGAATAGATAACAAAAGCATATTGGCGCTAATAATACGAAAAGTAGCAGAACTTTCTTCCTGTTTTTTGTTGCAATTTTGATCATATTTTCATCTGGCCAATCAGAATTGTGACTGCGGCGGCTTGGGGACTTACGCGCACAAAACCGCCAGGCGCAAAATCCGCGACTTAGGAAAGAATCCCCTCGGGCTGGGCTGTTTCTCAGCCCGTCCGCTGCAGGGCGAGGGCTGGCCGCTTTTAATCCTTATACCTGGAACAGGCGAGGGGCCCTTTTTCTAAGTTCGGTTTCGACTTCATCATATTTTTCCCAGGTAGATGGGCCAATGGGTATTAAGTTCGACGGGCGGCGGAAATCCATCCACAAACACCAATCTTTCCGCTTTTCAATGACCGGGTTCTCAAGCACAAGTTGCACTTGCCAAAGGAATGACTGCTTCCTCTTTATGTCTTTCCAATCTGAATAGATTGTATATCGAATGTTTTCGTACTTTATGCCACTTTCTGAAATGACCAGCCGATAATCGTGAAACATCCGAAAAATAGATGCTGGCACCCAGAAGTAAACAGGTATCATAATGAGTAAAAAGAACCAATCGCCTGGGTGTCTGATGACCATGATTATTGATTGTATAAGTTCCCAAACGCATAGGGCGCAAACAGCTAGCCAGGCAATCATGGATAATGAGTAGAAGCTAGTCCGATATTGCCGCATGGGAGTTGATGTGTTCATTTCAATTGTGCTTCGCCCTTCTCGCTACTTGCCAGACACTGATTCTGTGGATAGATTGGGATATACACCCCATATTATTGCATGACAAAGAAGGAGCAAGCGTAATACCTTCTATACGGTCTATTATATCCCCACATTTTCCAGCGTGTTCAACCCCGCGCAACGTTGACCTCGTAGGAATCACCCAGACTTTTTAGATCAACAATTTTGACAAAATCAAGAAAATAAAAACGCCCTGCGGATCAGGGCGCATTACTGGGTTCTTCTGGGATCGTGTTTGCTGATGCTGGCAGTTCGGGCAACATAATCATCCAGCGATTTCTTTTGCACCAGCCAGGTGCTGCCGATCTTGATCCCCGGCAAACTTCCTTCGCGCATCACCCAACGGGAAGCGCACGTGCTCGACATGAAAGTTTAGTTTTCAGCCGCTTGGGAAGTTTCTATATACTCCGTCAGATCTGGCATGGCCATCTCCGCTGCATTGGAAACGTGAGAAGATGACACACCCATCCTCTCACGTTTCCAATAGGTAATTGATATGTGCCCCCAAGGCTGCACGTTATATATGTGTGTTTGGGCATTGAGAGGGTAGATCCCAGAATCATAACGTGGAGGTTGGTTTTTGACCAACATCTCACGTTTCTTTTACACATATATACTGTGCCCCCCACCTAAAGGGCGCAAAGTGCGCGAGGGACCACGTATCAAAGGTAGAGTCAGCTTTGAGAGGGTAGTACTTTTAAACTTGTTCCGCGGAATTTGTGCCCGGTGTTGATGCTAATAAAATTCTTTTCGATGTACAATTATCCTGTGGTTGGCGGGTGTGGGTTTTCGCATATTAATTTAGCCTGGGTGAATTAGCATTACTGCTTGCGCAGCACCATGTAATTTCCAAATACCTGGCGGGTTGGGACTCAGGCGTGCGGTTTCGTTCAACTCGGACGAAGTGCGGCGGCGCATGGAATAATCCCAGTTCTTGCTTGGGACAGAGCCCTTCTTTTGACTTTCGTTATTCCCGCCGCGCATCGTCCTGACGGTTTTACAGGATCAATCCTTAATTCGTTGTGCTTCGTGGAGAATTCTTTCAGGTAACTCGGTCGGCAAATACCATTACATATATTTTGATAGGAGTCAGATAATGGAATATATTCGATTAGGTTCAACAGGGATGAAGGTTTCACGCATCTGCCTGGGTTGTATGGGGTTTGGCGATACAACGCGATGGATTCATAAATGGGTACTGAACGAAGAAAACAGCCGTCCAATTATCAAAAAGGCTCTTGAGTTAGGAATCAATTTCTTCGATACGGCTAATGTCTATTCTATTGGCGCAAGTGAAGAAATTCTCGGACGCGCATTGAAAGATTTTGCCAATCGCGATGAGGTGGTCATCGCGACCAAATTGCACGGCAAAATGCGTGAAGGGCCAAATGGCGGTGGACTTTCTCGTAAAGCCATCCTAAGCGAGATTGATGCTAGCCTGAAGAGGCTAGGAACAGACTATGTAGATTTATATCAAATTCATCGCTGGGATTATGAAACCCCAATTGAAGAAACTATGGAAGCATTGAATGATATAGTTCGCGCAGGCAAAGCGCGTTACATTGGCGCATCCGCCATGTGGGCATGGCAATTTCAAAAAGCATTATATGTTGCCGAAAAGCATGGTTGGACTCGTTTCATTTCAATGCAAAATCATCTGAATCTCATTTATCGAGAAGAAGAGCGTGAGATGTTACCGCTTTGTCGGGAAGAAAAAATTGGAATAATTCCATACAGCCCACTTGCATCAGGAAGATTGACGCGTGATTGGTCTTCAGAAACCACACTCCGTTCTGAGACAGACCAGATTGCAAAAAACAAATACGATTCTACTTCTGAAGCAGACCAACGGGTTGTAGCACGAGTTGCAGCACTCGCCAAGAAACTTGACGTTCCACGCGCCCATATTGCCATTGCTTGGTTATTACAAAAAGAGCCAGTAACAGCGCCAATTATCGGGGCAACGAAAATTTCGCATTTGGAAGAGTCGGTTAGCGCACTCTCCGTTAAATTAGCCCAAGATGAATTTGCATACCTCGAAGAACCTTATGTGCCACATCACATCATTGGTCATCTATAAATAAAACCGGGACTATCATGAAAGCGCCCACCGCGTGCGCCGGAAGTGCGTGCATTCGCCCACACTTTCGGGATTCAGCCCCCAACGGCGGATTCGGCGTCTGGTGGCTTCTCCCGCCAAGTCCCGCGCTTGCAGGTAACGCCTTCCGTTATCCTGATTACTTATTTTCAATGAATTACCAACATTCGTTAATAGATAGCAAAAAGCCCCGGTCATAACCTGGGCTTTTTGCTTGGGTATGTTTGCGTTAAGAGTTGTGCCCCCAAGGGGATACGTATCAATTATGTGATGGACCTTTGAGAGGGTTTTAGAAAATGCTTGCACGTGTCGTAGCTGCATCCCCTTGACAATACCCGGCCCATACTGTACAGTATATCTGTACATACCGGAGGACAAAATGACTATTCAAACAACATACACTCAGGCTCGCGATGGACTGGCAAAATTATTGGATCTTGTAAACCACGATCGCGAAGTTGTCGTTATCCAACGCCGCGGAGAGGAAGATGTAGCCATGATTGCCGCATCAGAACTGGAAAGCCTGATGGAAACTGCCTACCTGCTGCGCTCCCCCGCCAACGCCGAACGACTGCTGTCTGCATTGAGCCGCGCATTAAAAGGGGAAGGCTCAGAGCAAAGCCTTGAGACTTTACGACGAGAACTAAACCTTGAGGCCTGATAAACGCCTGGCGGTATTTCAACCCGAATTTATTGAAGACCTGCGTTTCTGGGTGGAAACCGACCGCAAACTGGCGTTAAAAACCCTGGAGTTAATAGAAGCGATTTTGCACGACCCGTTTACTGGAATTGGTAAACCGGAGCCATTAAAATATCTGGCGTCGGGCACATGGTCGCGAAGGTTAACCCAGGAGCACCGCGTTGTTTACCTGGTGCGTGATGAGCGCATAGATTTCCTGCAAGCCAGATACCATTACTAACAGCCACTGGCATTTCCAAGCAAAAAGCCCCGCTCATAACCTGGGCTTTTGCTTGGAAAAATAATCGGGTGGCAAAATGTTTGCCTATAGAGAGGTACCCCCAAGGCTGCACGTTATAGTTGTGTGTTTAGCCGTTGAGAGGGTGTTGGATCGAGAACGCTTGTTGTTCTCAAATTCTACGGGAAAAAGCGCTCAAGAAACTGGGCTGGAGAGCAGATCGCCAAACCCTTCTCGACCAGGGGCGAAAAATGACGCAAGTTACCTGTCACGAGAGCATGCGCCGTAGCGGTAATAAACACCTCTGCAAATGGCAAATCGTCTGGGTCCTGAAAGCCATCGCGTGATAAGGCAATAGCATCAATTTGTTGCCCGGTCAACTCAATGTGCGCGATGACCGCCCTGGCGCGCGCCGGTCGAATACGCAGTTCAGGCCTTGCCAACACATCTTCATATTCGCTCAGAATCCGATCGTCGTAAGCAACTTGAAAACGGTTTTCCAAAGCCAAGTCAATGATCCTGCCTGGCTTGCCTGTTTCGTTCATCAAACCGCTGACCACAACATTCGTATCCAATACGACCAACATCAGTGCTTGCGCTCCGCGCGAGTCTTCTGGATCAGCGCTTCAACTTGTTCTTCGCTCAGCTTGTCCAGTCCATCACGCCGGGCCTGGCTGCGGATAGCACGCGCAGCCATTTGCGCTCGCAAGCGCAAAACCATCAGCAGAATATCATCCATGTTCTCACCGCCGGCCAGATCAATCATCACGGCAAAAGGCTTGCCATCCACCGTAACCACCAATTCGCCCTCATCTTCCAGCTTTTTGCGCAGGGCGGTGGGTTCATTTCGTAAGACTCGATAGGGGATAAATTCCATTTCAGACTCCTTTGTAGCGCTATACGCTACAAAGATTATACAACACTTTCAACTTTTTTCAATTTCCCCGATACTCATTGCCCCGATACTCGAAATTGAACCGATTGATAAAGCCAATGCCAAAAATCGCAGCTACATAAAGCTGAATGAGTATCAATATGGATGCTTGATCGAACACAGTGAGTAAGGTGTCGGCCTTTTTTGTTTCATAATTTTACGATGCAAAGCCTTCAGGCATGTTCGTCTCTTTTTCTGAACAACTTAATCGAACAATATCCTCAACTCTTTCAGGATAAAGTGATGTCAGGTAATCACGCGTTCCGCCTTCAAACATATTGCCTGTAAATCCTGGCGACATTGTGCATCCATAAAGCGAGTATCTTCCACCGTCGAGCATGTGTCCTGCTTGCCAAACGCCTGCTGGCACTACAAATTGCACAGAATGATCTTTGAGGGGGTCATTTCCCATAATTACATCTTTGCTTGAGCCGTCTGGATACAACAAGATCAACCGAAGCGGATCTCCTGCATAAAAATGCCAGATTTCATCGGCAGGTAATTTATGAAAAAGAGTGACACTCCTCGGTTCATTGCAATGAAGC
>CAIMZS010000435.1 GCA_903846015.1 uncultured Anaerolineae bacterium
GTTAAACTGAACACCGTTCTTATAGAGATGTCTACCTGTTGCAGAAACCAATAAGAAACAAAGTTGTTAAAAATTTGGGAAATATTTTTTACGAGCCTAATAGGGACGTGGACAATCATCTAAAATGAACATAGGGGGTACCAAAAATCGAACAGCGTTCTGCACCAGTCCATAGTCATAGGTGTGCAGATGCAACCCAACATCCAACCCGACCAGAAATGGTTGGCTTTTTGCTTTAACCACCAGGAGGTGAAAATCGTCAATCACAAACCTATTGCTCCGCAAGCAAGATGTGTCCAATCCAACCCATTCAATTTTCACATTCAAAACAAGGAGAATTTGCAATGAACGAAAATGTTAGCCCCAAGACCAATGCCGTCATCACCGAAGCCCCTGCTTCCTGGAACACCCGCTACGTCACCCCGACCGGCTTTGTCTGCCAAATTACCCTGCGGGCTGAAAGCGGCAAGGAATTGCTCGAGCGAGCCAATGTTGCTCTGAGTTGGCTGCTGGAAAACGGCTATCTGCCCTGCGAGAACACCTACAAGCCGAAGTTCGATGGCAAGAAATCCGAGAACAAGCAGCAGGCCGCGAGTAACACTCAGGCCAGTGACAACACTACTTCCCAGGCTGCCAACCTCTGCCCTGTTCACAATTGCGAGATGCGCCGCTTCGAAAAGAATGGCCGTATCTGGTTCAGCCACAAAACGGACGATGGCGGCTGGTGCAAGGGAAAATAGTGGTTTTTTGGTATAAAAAAGTAAATTTCCCTCGAGGGAAAAGGGCAGTCTGGTTATTCATCGACCGGGCTGCCCTTTTTGATTCTGGAGCCAATCATGCCAAAAAATATCCCATCTTTCTGCAAGTCCTGTATCCAACGCCTGCAAAAGGAATGCCAACACATTCACACAACCACCAACGGTGCCTGGCATTTCTCGCAAGGCGAAACCTGGGACGACATCAGCGAAGTCTGCGACGACTGCGGAGCTGAAGTCACCTATTCCCATCCCTGGTACACAGACCAACAAGAAATACCATTCTAAGGAGCAAACCAATGAGTAAGCTAACCCCCGAACAAGAAGAAGTCGTTCACCACCCGGTTGGAAATCATGCCCGTGTGCTGGCCGTGGCCGGGTCCGGTAAGAGCACAACCCTGGCCCATCGCATCCAACACCTGGTTGAGTCGCGCCAGGCCCACCCCGCCAATATGCAGGTCTTGATGTACAACGCCATGGCCCGCAAACAGTTCATCAGCACCCTGGACAAGGTCAATCTCTCACCTAATTTACAGCCATCGGTTCATACCTTTCACAGTTTCAGCTACCAGGTCATCAACGAAGCCATCAAGGCCGGACTTCTCTCATCCAAAACACAATTCTGGCTTTCGGAAAAGGCCGAGTATATCTGGGTCTGCCTCAAACGTGTCATCAGTGACCTGGAGAAGGCCAAACGTGTTCTTCCGGACAGTATCGACCCTGAGCAGGCCATGCAGGCTATCAGTCTCTGGAAAGGCTCGCTGGTGCCGCCTCATCATGCCGGTTCATCGACACAGCCTGCCCTGCCGCTGGTCTTTGCCGGTTTTGAAGAGTTTCGCCAATCGCAGGAAGCCCTGACCTATGACGATTTCATCCCAACCGCCATCGACATCCTGGAAAACAATCCATCCTTCTATCGACGCTTCTGCGGAAACATTCAACACCTGATTGTGGATGAATACCAGGATGTCAACCTTGGCCAGCAGACTCTCATCGAGCTGCTGGCAGGCGAGCAGGCTGATGTCATGGTGGTCGGCGACGACGACCAGACCATCTACGAGTGGCGCGGCGCAAGGCCGAACTTCATTCTCAATGACTTTGCGACCATCTTCAATGCCAGGCCCGTGTTGGATTATCGACTCTCGCGCAGCTTCCGTTTTGGTCCGGTCATTGCCCAATGCGCCGCAAATGTCATTGCATGCAACGTTTTGAGGGTGCCAAAGCCTCTGATTGCCTTCCAGCCAGACAAGGCAGGCTTTATCCAGTTGTTCAGTGGTGCCTTGGAATCAAGCAAGGAACTGGCCGACCAGGTTCAGATATTAGGGAAAGACATGCTAATTCCCGCGAGGGAAATCGTGGTACTGGCCAGGATGTACGCGCAGATGGATGGGCTCGAAGCGGAGTTCCTGGCACGTGGCATTCCCTACAAGGTGGATGGGCAGGAGCCGTTCTTCAAGCGCAAGGAAATCAACGCCCTGCTGGATTACGTTCGACTGGCCAACAACCTGAACGAACCGATGGATGAAGACATGGGCAAGTGGCTGCTCAATATCGCCAACAAACCCTCCAGGATGCTTTCAAGAACCATTCTGGACCGGCTGGTCAGTACGGCGCGCTTTCGCAGGTTGACACCCCTGGCTGTGCTCGAGAGAGCCTGTGACGACCCTTCCCTGGGCTTGAGCAAGTGGCAGACCAAACCGGTCTACGCGCTGCTGGATGTGCTGGATGGTCTTCAATCCCGGCTGAAACGTGAAGCATCCGAGAGTCTTTCCTGGCTGGTCGATAAGCTGGATTACCTGGCCTATTTCCAGAAGTACTACGGCAACGGCGAAACAGCCGATGAAAAAGCCAATGCCGTTACACACTTCATAGAGCATGTCGCAACTCTCAACACAAACACACTGGCACTCCTGGCACAACTGGCCCGACTGGATACCACGCAGGGCAAACCGGACGATGAGCTGATTCTCTTCACCACCATCTTCCGCACCAAGGGGCTGGAGTTCGATTACGTGGTCATTCCACAGTGCGATGAGAACCTGCTGCCGTATCTGAAAGGTGAGCAGATGGATATTCATGACACGCATGGGCGCAACCGTGAAGCGGCCATGTCAAGCCTGATTGAAAACGAGCGCCGCCTGTTTTATGTAGGCATCACCCGCGCCCGCAAGGGTGTCATGATTGGCACGGCCTCGGTTCCATCGCGCTTTCTGCAGGAAATCCAACTTACGCAAACACAGAAAGTGATGACACTGGTCGAAGCCACCGCTGCCGGGCAAGCCGGGGCCAGAGATAGCCTGCTGGACCAAATTCTCAACAATGGCTACGGCCCCTTGCTCAAGCAGAACCTGCTGCATGGTTATTTGCCCGCCCTACGCCTGGAAGCCCCAGAAATTGTCGTTGAAAACCACTAATCAAGCCCAGTAATGAACACAACTCACTCATAAGGCCCGCCCCTCAAAAAGCGGGCTTTTTTGATTCCCCCAACCCCATTCAACCTAAAAAGGAGAAAACCATGAATACCAATCTGTATATCTCGCAAATCGTCCGCAAGTTCTTCGTCTGCGAAGTCGCCGCGCCGCCAGCCATGAGCGATGCCCTGAAATTGGAGATTTCCAAAGTGGCCGAGAAGATGACCGTCAGCTGTAACCCCATGACCCTGCGCACCCTGAATGGCCGCCTGGAACGCGGGCTTGAAATCGCTCTGAGCGGCTCTGTCCTGCCTATTCCTGGAAAGCTGCATGTCTGCCGCGTGGTTTCCTCAGACCACACCCATTTCTATCTGGTGGATGTGGATGCCAGAACCTGCGAATGCCCGGATTCCCTCAAGGGAAATCACTGCAAACACCGCATCGCTGCCTATTACTTTACCCAGGCTACAGCCAACCTGGCCAAGGCTGCACCGGTTGAAAACCAGCAAAAACAAATTCAGCCAGCAGCCA
>CAIMZS010000436.1 GCA_903846015.1 uncultured Anaerolineae bacterium
GAGCTCTACTGGCTGGCTGCTGTACAGCCAGCCAGCCAGCCAGCCAGCCAGCCAGCCAGCCAGCCAGCCAGCCAGCCAGCCAGCCAGCCAGGCAACATTACATACTTGTCTGATGGGCAGACCTTTACCCGGGTAACGCCAATCGATTTTGCCGGGCAGCGTTGGAGTTTGCGCTTCACCCTGATCGGTACACCTGTTTTCAGCCTTGCCAATGGCAAAATTGAGATGGCATTGGTGGGCGGAACGTTAATCAGTGTACTGCTGTTTGGGGTGCTGCTCTCCTGGTTGACGTTGCGCGCCAATGCCCTGCAGCTGGCTGTCCGCATGACTACGGAATTGCGCACGAGCGAGGAGAAATTTCGCGCGATCATCGATTCAGCCGATGATATTGTTTTCACCCTGGATCACCAACAGCGTTATACCGGCGTTTTTGGACATTGGGTCGAGAAGATGCAGCGCACCCCGGAGTATTTTCTGGGGCACACCGCGAGGGAAATCTTGGGAGGACAAGATCAATATGATAGCGATAGTTTTGAAGCAAACCAGCGCGCCCTGGCAGGGGAAATAGCAGGATATGAATCGGTATTAATAGAAGGTTGGCAAACGCGTTATTACTACACGATTGTTTCGCCCCTGCGCAACGAAAGCGGAGAAATCACCGGTGTCATGGGACTGGGGCGTGACGTCACAAAATTCAAGCAAGTGGAAGATGCGCTTAAAAAGACAGTGATTCAGCGCGAGGGTGCGTTGGAAGCGCTAAGAGAATCACAGATTCAGTTGGAGGCGCAAAACGAAAATCTCCGCGAGGACCAGGAGAAGTTTGACAGCCTGCAGAAACGCTATTTTGACCTGTATCACCTGGCACCGGTGGGTTATTGTACTCTCAACGCAGCAGGATTGATTCTGGAAGCGAACCTGGCCGCTACCAACTTGCTGGGTGTAACCCAGAAAACAATACTCAATAGCCTATTGAGCAGATTCGTCGAAAATAGTTACCTGGATCGGTATTACCGGCACCGAAAAAAATTCATTGAAACAGGAACGTTACAAGTTGACGAACTGCAGATGATAAAACGGGATGGAACAATATTCTGGGCACAGGTGGAAACCAGTTTCAGCGTGAATGACAAAAAAGATGGTCAAGCTCGAATTTTGATAAGCGATATTACCGAGCGTAAACGGTTAGAAAAAAACCTGCGGGAATACGCTTCCAAGCTTGAAATAGTCATGGAAGTTGCGAAAATTGCCTGGTGGGAAATGGATATTCAAACAGGAAATGTTCGTTTTGATAAACGCAAAACAGAAATGCTAGGTTATCCATCGAAAAATTTCCATCATTACAATGATTTCATGGCAATTGTCCATCCAGATGATTATGATCATGCAATGAATGCGATGAGAGAACATTTCGCAGGATTACAAGATAAATATGAAGTCAAGTACAGGATATTAACAAAATCAGGTGAATACAAATGGTTTTATGATATCGGTTCGATCACAGAAAACGATATCAACGGCGCTCCCCTGGTTGCAATGGGGCTTGTAATGGATATCAGCGAGCGAGAGCAGACTGCGAGGCTTTTAGAAGATACCGAAAAGCGCCTGAGCATCCTGGCGGAATACAGCCGGGCGATAACCTGGGAAGTGGATGCCTGGGGGCTTTACACCTATATCAGCCAGGAGTGCCTGTCGATTCTGGGCTACTCCCCCGAGGAAATCGTCGGCAAAAAATATCTTCCTGATCTGCATCCTGATGAAGGGCGCGCAGCCTTCAAGGCGGCAGCTTTTGAATTCTTTGAGCGCCATAACTCTTTCCGCAATCTTGAAAACGCTCTGCAAGCCAGGGATGGACACGTCATCTGGGTTTCAACCAATGCGCTCCCCATCCTGGACAAAAACGGAAAGTTGACTGGCTACCGCGGTGTCGATACCGACATCAGCGAGCAAAAGCGCACACAAGATGCGCTGCGCGAAAGCAATGCTCTGCTTTCTGCCTTTATGCAGTACTCGCCAATATATATCTTTATCAAAGCCGTAACCCCCACCACAAGCCGGGTCTTGAAAGTCAGTGATAATTATCAGGATATGGTCGGCATCCCGACTGCCGAAATGGTCGGAAAGAGCATGGAAGAACTGTTTCCGCTTGAACTGGCGTTGAAAATGACCGCTGATGATTGGTCTGTCGTCCGCAATGACGCTGTGCTGGAATTGAATGAAGAGTTTAATGGCCATACTTACTCCAGTTTCAAGTTTCCATTTTCGGTGGGTGAGAAAACCTTGCTGGCTGGTTACAGCCTGGACATCACCGAACGAAAGCGTATCGAACAGGCCCTGGCGCAGACCGCCGCCCGTTTGTCGCTGGCAGTTCGCGCGGGCGGCGTGGGCACCTGGGAATACGACTTCATCAATGACCGGTTGACCTGGGATGATCAAATGTACCGCCTGTACGGGATCACATCAGCAGTTTTTAGCGGCGCATACCAGGCCTGGTTGGATGGCGTTCACCCACAGGATCGTGAGCGCGGCGACAATGAAATTCAGGCCGCGCGGCGCGGTGAAAAGGAATTCGACACTGAATTCCGCGTGGTCTGGCCGAACGGCAGCGTTCACGACCTTCGCGCCCTGGCACTGGTACAGAGGGACAACGCTGGCAAGCCCCTGGCGCTGATTGGAACCAATTGGGATATCACCGACCAAAAGCTGATGCTCAGTCAATTACAGACTTCTGTCGCCGAGAAGGATGCGCTGCTGCGCGAGGTGCAGCAATTGGCTCGCACCGATGCGTTGACCGGGCTGAACAATCTGCGTTCCTTTAACGAACTGGCCGGGCATGCCTTCGAAGTGGCCCGGCGTTATCATCAGCCCCTGGCCCTGATGATGTTTGACATCGACAAATTCAAAAATGTCAACGACACAATGGGGCATTTCATTGGCGATCAGGTGCTGATTCAGACCGCCGAGGTGGTCAGTTCTCAACTGAGAGCAACGGATATTTTTGGGCGCATTGGCGGAGATGAGTTTGTGATTATCCTGCCGGGCACCAATGCGCAGCAGGCCTTCCCGATGGCGGAACGCATTCGCACTGAAGTTGCGCTGCGGACGATGGAGACTGCCAAACATCCGATAACTGTCACGATCAGCATGGGTATTACTGGAATTGCGGAGAATTCAAGCGATGATGATGTTGAAACTCTGATCCGCCAGGCGGACCTGGCGCTGTATGCGGCCAAGGCTGCCGGGCGCAACAAGACCGTTATCTACGCACTTGAGATGGAACAGCTTGCGGCGAATTCGCGCTAGGGGCTCCGGGAATAAAACTCTGTGTTGAAATTTTGGGCACGGCGGTTCACATCAAGTAAAAAACGGCTTTACAAATAAGCGCGCATTTTGATTCGCCCAATCGACCCCCATCCCGGTGTCAAGAGCGACCCCCTCCCGGCCTCCCCCATTTGGAGAGCACAAATGGGGGAGGGGAAGATCATCGAGCCTCCCCTAAACGCGGTCTTTGCGTTTGGGGGAGGGCAGGGAGGGGGTATGCACTTCGCTCTTCATTCTGTACAACTGACTGCAAAAACCGTGCCAAATAATCGTATTCGTCAAGCAACAGGCATACAAACCCGGTCTCGCGCATGGACGCCTCGTGCTGGAACCGGGACTATCGCAAAGGGCGCAAGGAAGAGCTTTTTTGGGGCGAACGGTGTTCTTTTTCACGATGAGGGGTGCGGAGATTTTTAACGGATCATTCAAATTTTAATAACTGCAAAATATCCTGCAGGGTGGCGGCGAATAGTTCATGCATCACTTCTTCGCTGGCCTGGTAGGGTCCGCCAAAGGAGCCGTCGCCATAGACCTGGCGGGCGGTGTGGGGATCCATGATGCCGGGCACATTGGGCGGTACCTTGGGGGCTGCGGGCAGTTCTGTGACGATGGTAAATGGGAAGGCTTCCAGCCAGTTGGCGTGGGAGGGCTTCAGACCATGTTTGAGGGCTACTTCTTCGACGGAGTGTGAGAGCCACCAGTCGTACCAGCGCATTTGCATGCCCGGCAGGCCTGATCCGGCGATCTCCATGAGCTGCGAGCGCGCGGGGCTGTTGCCGCCGTGCCCGTTCAGCACGAGCACACGCCGGAAGCCGGCGGTGTAGGCCGAGCGTGTCAAGTCTTCGACTGCCGCGATGAGGGTGGAGACGCGCAGGCTGAAGGTGCCTGGATAGGCCAGAAAATAAGGCGAGCAGCCAAAGTTGAGCGGCGGCGCCACGAGTACGCCGCTGACCTGGGAAGCGGCGTCTGCCAGGGCCAAGGGGATGCGGACATCGGTCAGCAGGCTGAGGAAGCCGTGTTGTTCAGACGCGCCCAATATCAGGATCAGGCGGTCTTCCTGTTTGAGGTATTCTTCAACATCCATCCAATTCAGATCTTCAAGTCGCATGATTTTGTTCCTTTGTTTTTAATGTCAATATTGTGTAAGAGCCTGATGCACCTGAAAGTTTTTGGCAGCGGCGCGTAACTTGCTTTTCCAGATTCTTTCGGGAGGCGGACAAGCACGGAAAAGGCAAAGATCTTCAGGTTTTATCCGCGTCTCGTGGCCGTGCTATAGTTTTTCTGATAATGATTTTGCATCGTAGCGGCGACTTTAATTGCTTTTCCTCGCTAAACGACTGAAGTCGTTACTACAAATCCTAATTCTTTTTCTGAAGAGCTATAGCAGGGCCGATAGTGCCCGTTCTAGCAGGGCCAGGGCCGAAAGTGGTGTGGAATATTATAGTTTATTCAGGGTGGCATTAGCCTTTATAATGGAGGTATGCCCGCCAACTCACCTGTCCCTATTCCATCATTGTTTCTCGACCGAATGTCAACATTTCTCGGCGACGAGTTCCCTGCTTTTTCAAAAGCGATGAACGGCGTGCCGCGGTCCGGTTTGCGAGTCAATACGCTCAAACTGACGCCGCAGCAGTTCAAGACGATCGCTCCGTTTGAACTGGGCGAATCGGTTGCGTGGTGCCCGGCGGCTTTTTCGTTGACAGGCGAACAACGTCCGGGATTGCACGCGTACCACATGGCCGGGCTGTATTATTTGCAGGATCCCTCGGCCATGTCACCAGCCGAATTGTTGGGACCCCAAGCCGGGGAACGGGTGCTGGACCTGGCTGCCGCTCCGGGTGGGAAAACCACGCACCTGGCCGCCTTGATGAATGGCGAGGGGCTGCTGGTGGCCAACGAGATCAAGAATAAGCGGGTGGGGCACCTGGCTCAGAATGTTGAACGCTGGGGGGCGGGGAATGTAGTGGTTACAAATGAATCGCCTGAACGGCTGGCTGATCATTTTGGGCCCTATTTTGACCGTGTTTTGGTAGATGCACCCTGTTCTGGCGAGGGTATGTTCCGCAAAGATATGGGCGCGCGGCAGGATTGGTCGCTGGAAATGGTGGCGGGCTGCGCTGTGCGTCAGAAGAATATCCTGCACGTGGCCGCAAAGCTGGTGCGACCGGGCGGGCATTTGCTGTACTCAACCTGCACCTTTGCGCCGGAAGAGGATGAGGGTGTCATTGCCCAATTGATGGAGGATTTCCCTGATTTTGAGATGGTGGCACTGCCGCAGTTTCCCGGTTTCGTGGGAGGAAGGCCTGAATGGATCGGTGCGAACGCGGAGCTGTCCGGCGCGGTGCGGCTGTTTCCGCACCGGCTGGAGGGCGAGGGCCATTTTGCCTGTCTTTTAAAGAAGGCGGATGGACTGCCGCGCGAGCATGTGGGGGTGGCATGGTCATCCGGGTTGCCCAGGCAGCTGGCCGGGTTGTGGCGCGGGTTTGCCGCCGAGGTGCTGCAGGTGGAATTGGACGAGGAACGCTTGCAGGTGGCCGGTGAACGCTTGTATTACACGCCCGAGCTGACACCAGATTTTGGACGGCTGAGAATCGTTCATGCCGGTGTATGGCTGGGCTCGTTCAAGAAAGAGCGTTTTGAGCCGGCTCATCCGCTGGCGCTGTTCTTGAAACCCGGCCAGGCCAAAAACAGGCATGATCTGGCCGCTGGCAGCCCTGCGCTGAGCGCGTATTTGCGCGGTGAAACGCTGCCCGCTGAAACGAGCGGCTGGACGGTGGTGACAGTGGACGGCTTCCCGATTGGATGGGGCAAGGGTGTGCAAGGCACGTTAAAAAACCACTTTCCGCGCGGTTGGATGGCCTGAGAGCGGTGTGATATGATTTCACCTGACCAGAGGAGTCAGGATGAAAATAGGAAATCCCAGGTTGATCGTTATTGCAGTGTTCATTTTTGTGCTGGCAAGCTGCGGCCCACAAACCGTCTCCCAACCAGACGCCACACCTACCACCCAATCCCCAACCGCCACCCAGGCTGTGCAAGCCAGCGCGACCACGACAGCCACTGCGCTGCCACTGCCGACCGTGCAGAAGAACTGCACCGACAGCGCCTTGTATGTGGAGGATGTCAGTATCCCCGATAATACCCATTTGAAGCCCGGCGAAAAATTTACAAAGATATGGCGTTTGCGCAACACCGGCACGTGCATCTGGAATGTGCGCTATGCCTTGATCTTTGTGGGCGGCGATCAGATGGATGCCGCGGTGACCACTCCACTTTCGGAAACTCCGCCTGGCGCAACGCTTGACATCTCGGTCGACCTGTTGGCTCCGGCAAAAGATGGACAGTATACCGGGTTGTATGAGGTGCGCAATCCAACGGGCCGCGCACTGGCGATTGGCGCCGTCACGAGTATCTGGGTCAAAATACTGGTTGGGAATGCAAGCATCCTACCGGTATCGACGCCAGCGCCTGCCGCGGCCGGTCAGAACCAGGGTGCGGCGGCGATGGCGCCCCCCAATAAAGCCTGCCACGCGCAGCAGAATGACGGTTTCACGGGTCAGATCCTGGCGCTGATCAACAAGGCGCGCGCGGATGCAAAGCTGGCGGGGTTGACTCTTAATGGTCAGCTTACGGCCGCGGCCCAGGGTCATAGCAACGATATGGCATGCAATAATTTTGCCGATCACACGGGTTCGGATGGGTCAAGCATCCATGCGCGGGTTGTGGCGGCCGGGTATGCGCCGTCTTATTCGGAAGAGATCATTTTCCCGGGTGGGATGCCCCAGGATGCGTTCAATTGGTGGATCAACGATTCCATCCACCGGGCCGCCATCCTGAATACGAAGGTGGTTGATGTGGGGGGTGGGTTACAGCTACCAGGCGGGCAGTGCCTATGGCGGTTATTACACGGTTGATTTTGCGGCGCAGTGAGACCCCCTCCGGCCTTCGGCCACCCCATTTGGAGAGCGCAAATGGGGGAGGAAAGGACAATTTCAAGAACGAAAATTGGGAGCGAAAACGATGGAGCTTGGATTATCTGGGAAGGTTGCGATTGTGAGCGGGGCGAGCCGGGGAATCGGGCGTGCGATTGCCCAAGTGCTGGCCGCGGAGGGGATGCGTCTGGTGCTGGCGGCGCGTTCGGGAGATCAACTGGCAGAGCTGGCGGGGTCGCTGAAGGTGGAGTGTTTGGTGCAGGCTGTTGATCTGCGCGATGAACGGACTCCGGCGGCGGTGGTGGCTGCGGCACTGGGGCATTTCGGGCAGCTTGACTTGCTGGTCAATAATGCCGGCGCAACCGCGCGAGGTGATTTTTTGACCCTTTCAGAGCAGGAATGGAGCGATGGGTTTGCGCTCAAGTTCTTTGGGGCAGTGCGAATGTGCCGCGCGGCCTGGCCTTATCTGTGCGCCAGCCGGGGAAGCATTGTCAATATCGTTGGGATTGGCGGACGTACTGGCAGCGCTGAATTTGCGATTGGCGGCTCGGTCAATGCTGCGCTGCTAAATCTCACCAAGGTGCTGGCGGATCGAGGTGTGAAAGAGGGGGTGCGCGTCAATGCGATTAACCCCGGTTCGATTGCCACAGAACGATTACAAAAGCGCATCCGCAGCTTTGCTTCTGATCACAAGCTGGATGAGGCCAGCGCCAGGCAAGAAATGGCGAAAAGCATGGGGGTTGCGCGTTTTGGAGAGCCGGATGAGATAGCCCGAGCAGTGGCTTTCCTGGCTTCCCCACAATCTGCCTATGTACACGGTGCCATCCTGGATGTGGATGGCGGCCAGACACGCACGCTGTAAGCGGTTACAGCCTGGAAAAAGCCATTTCACCGCGTACAAAGGTTGTCATGATGTTGGCGCTGTCATCCATCAGGATCAAATCGGCATCAGCGCCCGGACGCAGATATCCTTTGTGCTTGACCCCGAGCATATCCGCTACATTAGCGCTGGCAGTGGCGACCGCCTGCATCAGCGAACAACCGGTGAATTTGATCATATTGCGGACCGCCTGATCCATTGGCAGGATGCTACCTGCCAGGGTACCGTCTTCAAGCCGGACAGAGACTTGATCCACTGTCACGTTGAAATCTCCAAGTTTGTATGATCCGGCCGGCATACCCAGGGCCGCGATCGCATCCGTCACTATGGCTATATTTTTCGGCCCCTTATGCTTCCAGGCGAGCGCCAGCATGGCGGGATGGACGTGGATACCGTCCGGGATCAGTCCAACCGTCAGACCGGGGGTGTTCAGCAGCGCAGCAATCAGACCGGGGGCGCGGTGGTCGAGCGGCGGCATGGCATTGAACAGGTGGGTGGCGCAAGTCACACCGGCGTTGAAGGCCTGCAGCGCTTCCTGATAGGTTGCCAGGCTGTGCCCCGCGCTTACCAGCACACCTTTCTGGCGCAAGCTGCCGATCAGTGCATGCGCACCCGGCAGTTCGGGCGCCAGGGTCACCAGCCAAACACCATTTTTGCGAGACCAATGTTCAGTTTCAAGCAGGGATGGTTGGCGCAGGTGCAGCGGGTTATGGGCACCCTTCTTGCCTGGGTTAAGGAATGGACCTTCAAAGTGCAATCCAAGCGGTTGGGCGGCGCGGAAACCGGCAGGCGGGCCAGAACGCAGCACAGCCTGGGCGTTTGCGTAGGCCTGCAGTGGGGCCGTGATCACGGTCGGGAGGAAAGCAGTGACGCCGTGTTCAGGCAAGCGGGCGGCAACGTCCCAAATGGTGCCAGGTTTTTCGGTAAAATCGTGACCGAAGCCACCATTCAATTGCCAATCGATATAACCAGGCGCAGCAATCAAACCAGCAGCGTCGATGATCGTGGCCCCACTGGGGACATCCAGACTGGCTGCCGGGCCAAGGGCACGGATGGTGGCACCGTCAAGCAGGATGGCAGCGTCTTTTATTGAACGGGCAGAGTTTAGCAGAATAGAACAACGAATATAGATCATACCTGAATTATAAATCCGGTTTTGCCTTGCCCGATAGTATGGTTTCAGATAATATTGACGCTGTCACGCTGAGCGTGTTAAACTGAAGGCCCCGCCTTTGGGGTTATTTCGAAAAAGTGTATTCGTCAAGAAATGGGCATAGCATCTCGTGCAGGAACCGGGACTTTCGCAAACCCGGGTTCACCGCAAAGTCGCAAAGTTCGCCAAGAAGAGCTTTTTTCTCGTGGCCGTGCTGGAACCGGGACGTGTCTGAACCGGCCCTGCTAGAACGGGCACTATCGGCCCTGCTAGAA
>CAIMZS010000437.1 GCA_903846015.1 uncultured Anaerolineae bacterium
TAGCCGAATGGGTGGGCCGCACTCCTGACGATGGTAAAAAGGCACTCAGCATCCCACCTGCCGAAAACAAAACCAAAAAACAAACTCAAAAATCAATACAATGAAATACCAGAAAACTCAAAATTTGAAGGTGAATTCTCTCCTTGCTACGGGCCTGATGTGGCTCACATCGCCGGCAGTTCTTCCTGCCGCTGAAGTCCCGAAGACTTTCGCCAACCCAAATGTCGTCTACCTTCTCGCCGACGATTTAGGCTGGAGCGACCTCAGCGTCCATCGCGGCGGCACTATCCCAACCCCGAACATTGACCGATTGTTCAAACAGGGGATCGAATTGGGTCATTTCATGGGCTGGTGCGTTTGCTCACCAACCCGCGCCATGTTGATGACAAGCCGTCATCCCTTTCGCGTCGGCACGGGGCCTGAAACTGGCGGCGAGTTGGCAAAGGAAGAAACCACTATTGCGGAAGGATTTAAGGCCAACGGCTACCGCACTGGCATCTTTGGTAAATGGCACAACGGCGAAAATCCGGATACACCCGAATATCGTCAGGCATTTGAGGAAGCTTGGAAGTCCTCGTCAAACAAGAAGCTCAAAGGCGGTCTTGGTGTCAACGCACACGGCTTTGACGAAGCCTGGGTATATTACGACGGAGGCGCGGATTATTTTACGCGACGAACTGTGCAAGGACGCGGTCCTGTGAGTTGGTGGCATAATTTGGAATACCGCCCCCAGGACGCCGGTTACACCGATGACCTCATCACGGACCATGCACTGGAATTCATTCGCAACAATAAAGACCATCCGTTTTTCTGCTACGTGCCCTTCCACATTGTCCACGGTCCTTTGCAGGCAAAAGACACGGATCTGGCATCGGTGGACGCGAAGGTGACGGACAAAACAAAGCGCACTTACTCCGCCATGGTGCAGGCGATGGACAAAAATGTAGCGAGTATTCTCGCTGAACTCGACAAGCTCGGCTTGCGTGAAAACACCATCGTCGTTTTCACCAGCGACAACGGCGCGACCCGTGACGGCAGCAATCTTCCGCTTCGCGGCGGGAAGCACACGATGTTCGAAGGTGGCACGCATCTGCCGACCGTCATTCACTGGCCTAATGGCAAGGTTGTCAATGGCAAGTGGGATGGCCTTTGCGGCTCGCTTGACATGTTCCCAACCCTCATGGCAATGGCCAATCTGGAAATGCCCAAAACCCGGCCGTTGGACGGCAAGAACATCTGGCCAGCCTTTCGCGATAACACTAAGAGTCCGGTCGAAAGCTATTACTGGTCCTGGCATAATGAGGATGCTATCCGCACAGCTGACTATCGCATGCATCGCTTCTGCGACCATGTCGAGCTTTACGACATCCGCACCGACATCAGTGAAACCACCAATGTAGCTGATGCACACCCTGACGTAGTGACGTCACTCACAACCATGATGAATAAATGGGTTCAGTCAATTGGCGTGGCCCTCACCCACCAGGCCCCGCCAGTTTCCCTTGATGCCAAGCCGGCACCAGCGGGCGAAGTACTTGAGATCTCCGTGACGGTTACGGACAAGGCTAAGCTAAAAGACATTCTCATTGTTCCATTCGCACAATGGGGAGGAAATGTGTTTGCGACGGACTACATCGAATATGACCTGGCTGTGGCGCCCGGCAGCCCACTCAAAGGCTTTTATTACACACCCTTCAAAGGCAACGATAGTAAGCAGATCACACTTTACTTCAAACGTGGCGAAGGGCTCGACCAGTTCGGCCGTGAGCAATTCTCCGGCCCTGAGCCTAAGGGCGGTGCGGGTATTTGGGAGCATCGGATCATTGGACTTTCCAGCTATGGACCCGGTATTTTGCCGGGACACAGCATCGTCTTCAACTGTGGTAAGCCCGGCAATTACAAACTCTACGTCGATAACCTGCGGATTCGCCACTACGACGGAAGCACAAGTTCCATCTGGAAGAGCGGCGAGGATACCAAAGCAAAGAAGATCGCGGATACGGAATCATTCAAAGGCGTCCAAATGCGAGCCGTGCCATCGTCTGCGATAACTGCAAAATAGCCAACTTAACCCCATGAATTCTTAAAACTCTTTTATGAAAACACGTTTTGCTCATTTGATGATCCTCATTTTGTTCTCTCTTATTCCCGAACTCGGATGGGGTGGAGAACTCCAATTACACCCAGCCTTTTCCAGTAATATGGTATTGCAACGCGAAATGCCTGTGAACCTTTTTGGCTCCGGAAAACCTGGAACGACTGTCAGCGTGACATTTGCCGGTCAATCGCGCAAGACCAAGGTGGATGAAAAAGGAAAATGGAAGGTTACACTCGCTCCTTTAAAAGCCTCCTCCACCCCTGCTGTATTAATAGTCAAATCCGGGAGTGATCGTCTTGAATGCCAAAACGTCCTCGTCGGTGATGTCTGGTTTTGTAGCGGACAATCCAACATGGCACGCCCATTCAGCGCCTTCAGCCAACTCAAAGGGACCCTCAACACTCTTGTGAAACCATTGCTGCGCCTCTATCGCACGGCCAATGTCACCGCTACCACCCCTCAGGATCTGCCTCTCATTCCAACGAAAAAAGGTCAGGAAGGCGCTAACACCTGGCAACTCTGCGACACCTCCGCCCTGATCAAATTTTCACCGATTGCCTATTATTTCTCAGCCAAAGTCAGCGATGAACTGCAAATTCCTGTCGGCGTTTTTCTCAGTTCCTGGGGCGCTACCTCGGCGGAAGCCTGGACGCCGCAAGAAACTCTCAACTCGCTGAATCTGGGATATACAATTCGTTTCGCTCCAGATTCTTGGAATCAACCCAGCATTTGCTATAACTCCCTCATTCACCCCTTCCTCCAAATGACCTTTAAAGGCTTCCTATGGTATCAAGGTGAATCCAACAGTCAGTGGGCGGGGCAATACAAGATTCTTTTCCCCGCGATGATTCTGGAATGGCGCAAGCGTTTTCATGCTGAAGACCGGCCTTTTTATTTCGTTCAGATCGCCCCCTACAATAGAATTCAATGGGACATCTCCGGCGAAGCCTGGGCATGGTTGCGTGATAGCCAGACACAAACTTTAAAGCTCGTTCCGAAGACCGGAATGACGGTGCTCACTGATCTGGGAGAATTTGAAGATATTCATCCCCAATGCAAAAAAGAGGCAGGAGAACGCCTGGCGCTCTTTGCCCTGCGTGATGCCGGAAAGCGCCTAGAACCCGTTAGTCCCATGTTCAAATCGTTTCAAATCGAAGGCAACCGCTGCAAGATCGAATTTGACCATGCCGGATCCGGCTTGGAAACGCGCCGGGTCGTGATGAACAAGATGAAAGATCAGCCAATTCAAAAAGATCCACAAGCCTTCGTCGTCGAGGCCGGTCAACTTAAGGGATTCACGATCAGTGGCCCGGATAGAAAATTTGTGGAGGCGAATGCTGCCATCGTCGGGGGTCATGTCGAAGTCTGGAACGACGCTATCTCCTCTCCTGTGGCAGTGCGCTATGGCTGGACCAATTTCCCCCTTTGTAATCTCTTTAGCAAAGCCGGTCTCCCCGTCAATCCCTTCCGCACCGATAACTTTCCTATTCCTATTCTAAAGGAAGAAAAAAAGCAATGAAATGTGGACCGGAGGTTTAGTAATATTCATGGATTATCCCGGATTGGATTACAGAAGCTTAAAGGCATGATAAAGAAACTGAATACCTTATTTATGGGGGTCCGTTTGAAGGACGAGGTACCCCGGATGACTGTGAAAACAACTTTCAAAAATATTTCATATAATTACAGGACATGGAAACACCAAGATTCAATACTCTCACGCAGGAATTATCTGAAAATGAGTCTACTGGGGGCAATTGCCATCCGCTCCAATAAAAGAGTGATCTATAATCCTGAAAAGATGTCTTTTACCGATAGTACCCTGAAAGCCTTCATTAATGAACCAATTCGAAAAGGATGGGAGTCTGGAGATGGAATTATTTAGCAAACAAAGTCTTATGACAGGCA
>CAIMZS010000438.1 GCA_903846015.1 uncultured Anaerolineae bacterium
CCCATCGTGCCGGTCTGCGTGTCAAAACCAACGGCGACTTTACAACAGTCGACATGGACATCAGCCCTGTAGCAGCCAAGACGTCAGGAACTCTTGAAGCAGCCATGTACCTGGTTACCCTGGTACAGGCGCCGCCATCTGAGCAATTTCACATGACAAATTCCGAACCTGCTGCCGACGGGAACCAGTCATTAATGAATACTGAACAGGCCGCAGAAATTGATGCCCGCATCATAGCACTCCAGAAGGAATTGTCCGCCAAAGACGAATACCTGCAAACAGCCAATGAAGAACTGGAAACATCCAACGAAGAACTCAAATCTTCCAATGAGGAGATGCAGTCCGTCAACGAAGAATTGCAATCCACCAATGAAGAACTCGAGACATCCAAGGAAGAATTGCAATCAGTCAACGAGGAACTTTCCACAGTCAACGTTGAGCTCCAGACCAAGGTAAACGATCTGTCACGAACCAACAATGACATGTCCAACCTGCTGGCCGGCACAGGCATCGCCACCGTCTTTGTGGATCACTCCCTACGCATCCTGCGCTTTACCCCATCTGCCATGCGAGTTATTAACCTGATTCTGAGCGATGTAGGACGACCCGTTGGCCATATCATCACCAACCTGGTTGGTTATGGCAGCCTGGTGCATGATACACAAGTTGTGATAGACACATTGATTCCAAAAGAGATCGAAGCACAGACAAATGATGGCAGCTGGTACACGCTGCGCATCCAGCCCTATCGTACGCTTGACAATGTGATCGAGGGCGCGGTGATCACATTTATAGATATTACGGAGATGAAAAAGACGCAGGAGGCCCTGCGCAAGAACGAAGAATTTCTCAACAATTTACTGGAAAATGCGCCAGTATCCATTTATGCAATTGCAGCCGATGGCGCCCTCATGCTGGTTAACAAACGCTGGAGAGCTGACACTGGCACACAAAACGAGCAGGTGATTGGCAAAACGCTAGCACAAATATTCAGCCCCGAAACTACACGCATGTTCATGGCTGACAATAAACAGGTACTCGAGAGCGGCAAAGCCTTGGTCAAAGAAGAAGAGGCTGAGTCGCCGGTTGAGATGCGTCAATTCTATACGGTCAAATTCCCACTTACCAATTCGTTTGGCCAGCCTGAAACCGTGGGCGGCATTTCGATGGACGTCACCGAACGCAAGTTGGCAGAAGAAGCGCTGCGCAAAGCCAATAATCTGGTACGCCTGGCGGTAGTGGTGCGCGACTCGCAGGATGCCATCACTGTACAGGATCTGGATGGCCGCATTCTGGCCTGGAACCCTGGCGCAGTCAGGTTGTATGGCTGGAGCGAAGCCGAGGCGATCAGCATGAATGTGCGCGACTTTATCCCGCAAGAACTGCGCGCAGAGGCTCTCTCCAAAGTAGTTCAGCTCAGCCGGGCGGAAATCCTGGAGGCTTATCATACTCAACGGATCACGAAAGACGGTACTGTTCTGGATGTTTCAATGACCTCGACTGCTTTGGTGAATGAGGCCGGAAAAGTTTACGCGATTGCAACCACAGAACGGGCGAGAGTATCGTGACCGAAAAAAATAGGGCTGGTCTGCGCCAGCAGGCCGAAGATTTGCTGCAAACAAAAACCGGACCACTCGCGCAGATTGCGAAAGGGGACGAGCAAGAGACCGAATCCACCCCGCAAAAACCGGAACTGATTCGAGATCATTCCCTGCTTCACGAATTGAGGGTTCATCAGATCGAGTTGGAAATGCAGAATGAAGAATTGCGCCGGACTCAGTTGGAGTTGGACGCCCAACGGGTGCGTTACTTCGATTTGTATGATCAGGCGCCAGTCGGCTATATCACAATCAACGATAAAGGACTGATCACGGAAGCCAATCTGACCGCTGCCAATCTGCTGGGTATGGACCGCATGGCGTTGATCGGTATGCCGTTCAGCCAATTTATTATCAAGGATGACCACGACAGCTTCTACCTGAAGCGCAAACAACTCTATATGACCACCTCACCGCTCGCCTTCGAACTGCGCATGCTAAAAAAGCAAGGTCCTAAATTCTGGGCATACCTGGTGGCGACGGCGGTACAGGACGAAAATGGCGCGCGGCTGATTCGCATCACATTGAGTGACATCAGCGAACGCAAGCACATGGAAGAAGAGCTGAAGGAACAGTCCCTGAATCTGGAAAAAATGGTGCAGGAACGCACACGCGAACTGGCTGGCGCAAACCAACGCTTGATTGAGGTGCTCGATAAGGAAAAGACAATCCGCATGCAGTTGGTGCAAATTGAAAAGCATGGCGCCATCGGACGAATGATCGCTTCCATCGCGCACGAATTGAATAACCCGATTCAAACCATTCGAAATTGCATCTATATCATCCAACAAGACATCAGGCCTGATTCAACCTCGCAAGAATTTGTTGAGATGGCCTGCACAGAAATTGAACGGGTTGACACAATGGTATCCCAATTGCGGGAAATTTATCGCCCCCAGCCCAGCGATGAGTTAAAAAACATCGATCTTGGAAATATCCTGAAACAAGTCAATTCCCTGCTCAGGTCACATTTACAGCATGAAAATGTGATCTGGGAACTCACCGGGATCACAGAACCTGTCTTCATTCTGGCTGTTCCCGATCAGATCAAACAGGTTTTTATTAACCTGAGTCTGAATGCAATCGAAGCAATGCAGCCGCAGGGAGGCAGAATCCTGATCGACCTTACAACTCCAAAAAACTCGGATATGGCCAGGGTATCCATCCAGGATAATGGGCCAGGCATCCCGGCAGAAAATGTATCCAGGATCTTTGAGCCCTTCTATACCACTAAAGAGACAGGCATGGGCTTGGGTTTATCAATTTGTTACGATATCGTAAAAAAACTGGAGGGCGACATCACGGTCGAAAGCAAGCCTGATCGAGGTACAATTTTTTCGGTCTGGCTGCCGTTAATGACCTCTCCGCCAGATGAAACCCTTGATTAAGACCGGCTGAACATAAAATTGCCACACGGGGAAACACTGCTCGCTAATGACAGTCATCCCCATACAGAAACCGGGATCGACTTCGATTAGGAAAATTATGGAATCGACACATTCTATTCTGATTATTGACGATGAAGCCAATTTACGCCGCTCGTTAGCCGTGATATTGCAGCGCGCTGGATATTCAGTAACCACAACTGATGGTGCCAGGGAGGCCTGGTTGGCCCTGGAGACTGGCGCATTTAATCTGGTCTTGTTGGATTTGAAAATGCCAGGAACCGGCGGAATTGATTTATTGCCACAAATATGCAAGCAGTACCCCGGCATGGCTGTTGTGCTGATTACAGGGCATGCCACGCTGGAATCCGCCATCGAGGCCATCCGGAGAGGCGCGCGGGACTATCTCTTAAAGCCGATCGATCCAAGCCAGTTGATTTCAAGGTTGAATGAAATCTTGATCAATAAAGATCAAGATTATCGCCAACAAGAGATTCTGGCTGAGATGAGCAATCTGATGCAAGAATTGGGACAGTTGGGAACTAAAGAATCAGGGTCACAGACAAACCATCCTCATAGCGCCGGCTTTGCACAAGACCAGCTGCGCCTGCTAAAATGCGGTCCATTTGTACTGGATTTGCGCGCGAGAACTGTGCAGATGAATGAAAACCCGGTCTCACTTTCGCCAACCGCGTTCAACTATCTGGTCACACTTATTCGCCACTTCCCGGAAACAGTTGACTATGAAACGCTGGTGGTGGAATCGCAGGGATACGAGATCACGAACATTGAAGCCCATGAAATGGCCCGCTGGCGGATCCATGAACTTCGTAAAACTCTGGAGATCGACTCGCGTCACCCCAAATATATTCTTACATTCCGAGGGATCGGTTATCGCCTGGTGGCAGATCCTCAAAAATTCGCAGGAACTTCGAAAACCATCCGAAATCCTGGAATTGTTGAAATTCACAAATAATTTTCAACTAAGCCCCAATATTTTTATCCATCCCAGCCTGTACAATAGTGTTATGCGCTGCTGCAACCGCGCAGAGACTGGCGCTATGGCTAATTTTAGATTAAAGGCCAGGAACAGCCCTATCGCCATGTGGCGAAGAACACATTCAGCAACAACCTTGTCGCCCTGTGCAAAGACCGGGACCATATATTCGTCGTTTAAATAGGGTACGCAAGGGCATCAAGAGCAATCCCGTGAAGATAATAAAAAGCTAAGAAGGGAGTTTCCCATGTCCAAAAAACTATATCGTGTAAGAATTGATCTGTACGTGATGGCGGAAGATGAGTGGGATGCGCGCGTTGGAGCAACTCAGGCCAAGTTTGATGTTTTTGAATGTGTTGCCCGTGAAGCAGACAGCCTGCTGCCCGGATGGGAGAACGCGGTACCCTACAATTCAAACGATGATCGCACCTGCACAGAAATTATCAATTGTACGAAGCATAACACGCTGCACGCCATTTCAACAAAAGAAAGAGTCCCACGGGTATAAAATTGTGAGCGCCGAAACCAATCGGCATCGTTGGAGATCTGGTCTAAAAGAGTCAAATCGGAGTACCGGGATTATCCCATTGCAAACAGACCCGCCAACCTTGTTTACACGGCATTGACACACTCAGCCCGGTGATAAATCACAGGGCTGAGTGTGTCAAACACAAAAAACATCAGAACCAGAAATTACCAGAAAACTTGTTCACCCCAAATTTTCCCCTACAAAAGCACGATCATCATTTTTAACAAACCCATATTCCATTGCAAGCAGACCCGCGGACTTGCGATCGCTAAGACTCAGCTTGGATAAGATGGCATGCACGTGGCATTTGACGGTGTTCTCTGTCAGGAAAAGCCTCTGCGCAATTTCCTGGTTTGTTCTGCCGGTCGCCAGTTCCTTGAGCACATCCGCTTCTCTCCCACTCAGCTTTGCCAACCTTGGGTCTTGTGGTATTTCCACCGGATTTGTGCGCGCGAACTCTTCCATTATCCGCATTGTCATCCTGGATGAAAGCGCACTTGCGCCATTTTGAACGGCTCTGATCTCAATCAGCAATTTAGAAATGGGTACGTTCTTTGAAATAAAACCTTTCGCGCCGCTTCGCACAGCCGCGAACAAGTCAGCATCTTTTTCCGACATCGTCAGAAAGATTATTTTACACTCCCGATATTCTGCCATAATCGCGCGGGTCGCATCCACCCCGCTGCCATCTGGCAGATAAAAATCCATCAAGACAACATCGGGTCTGAGGGCCAGAACCAGGTCAGTAGCCTCCTGCACCGATCCCGCCAGGGCGACAACCTCAAATTCCGAATCTGAACCAATGATGGATCTGAGACCTTCTCGAAATAGAACATGATCGTCAACAATGATAATTCTAATCATTTTACTGACTCCAGGCGGCAGCCATCCCGCGCAAAAGACGGGATCATCTCAACAGAATGTTTTTTCAATGTTTTATCAGCTCTTCAAGGACATGTAATCGATGCTGACTACTCTGCACAAGGGAATTTTCCCCTTTCATTATACTTAATTGGTTGGCCGCTAACATTGGATTTTGTTTGAGTTATGTTTATAGATACCAACAACATTTCTACGATAGTCCCGGTTCCAGCACGAGACGATAGTCCCGGTTCCAGCACG
>CAIMZS010000439.1 GCA_903846015.1 uncultured Anaerolineae bacterium
ACACACCTTTTTTTTACTAAAAAATATTTTCGAGATCTTGGGTAACTATTTGAGATATTTTTAAGGATTTTAGATTAGAATTATACCCAGGTATAAAAATCTCATTCTTCACAAATCAAGGACGTAATCTATGTCTGATGTTATATTGGAAATGCGCAGCATCACCAAGACATTCCCCGGCGTCAAGGCGCTTGACAATGTCAATTTCAGCGTCCAACAAGGTGAGATCCATGCTTTGGTAGGTGAAAATGGGGCCGGAAAATCGACACTGATGAATGTGTTGAGCGGTATCTATCCGCACGGCTCTTATAGTGGGGAAATCTATTTTCAAGGCAAAGAATGTCGTTTTCAAGACATCTCCCAGTCCGAAGAAATCGGCCTTGTCATCATCCATCAGGAACTTGCGCTGGTTCCTTTTCTTTCAATCGCAGAAAACCTATTCCTCGGTAACGAGCGCGCCAAAAACGGCGTGATAGATTGGAATGAATCCTTTTCCAAAACCAAAGAATTGCTGGATAGGGTGGGTTTGCATGATTCGCCCAGTACATTGATCACAAACATGGGCGTGGGCAAACAACAATTGGTTGAAATTGCCAAAGCCCTGGCCAAAAAAGTAAAACTGCTTATCCTGGATGAACCAACAGCCTCACTCAACGAAAGTGACAGTGAGAACCTGCTTAATTTACTGCTTCAATTCAAAGAAAACGGTATTTCCTCGATTTTGATCTCTCACAAATTAAGCGAAGTCAACAAAGTAGCCGATTCCATCACAATTCTTCGAGATGGTGCCACGATTGAAACTTTGGACTGCCGAAAAGACAAGATTACCGAAGACCGGATTATTCGCGGCATGGTTGGGCGCGATCTGACCCACCGTTTCCCACCACACGAGTCGAAAATTGGAGAAGTAATTTTCGAAGTACGTGATTGGAACGTATATCATCCCCTGCATGATGACCGCAAAGTCAGCACAAATGTGAATATTAACGTCCGCAAGGGCGAGATTGTCGGTATTTCCGGATTAATGGGTGCGGGAAGAACTGAACTGGCGATGAGTATTTTTGGCCGCTCATACGGAACGCGGATCAGTGGATCAGCTTATTTACATGGCAAGCAAATCGATATCAGCACCATTGATAAAGCCATTTCCAATGGCATCGCTTACGCCACCGAGGATCGTAAAGCCTTTGGGCTAATCCTGATCCAGGAAATCAAGAATAACATCACCCTGGCAAACCTGGAAGCAATTTCAGAAGGCGGAATAGTTATTAATGAACCCAAGGAAATGACTGTCACCAGTGAATACCGGAACAAGCTTAATATTAAATGCGCGAGTATTCGGCAATTGGCTGTTAATCTTTCCGGCGGAAATCAACAAAAAGTCGTGCTGAGCAAATGGTTATTTGCGAATCCGGAAATCCTGATTCTGGACGAACCCACACGCGGCATTGATGTGGGTGCCAAATTTGAAATCTACACTATCGTGAACCGTCTGGCCGCGGAAGGCAAAGGTATCATCCTGATTTCGTCTGAACTTCCAGAAATTCTGGGAGTTTGCGACCGAATATATATCATGCGCGATGGCAAAATAGTCGGCGAAATGCCGGCCAGCGAAGCCTCCCAAGAAATCGTAATGAAATACATCATGACCGAACAAGAGGTGATGGAACAATGAAAACCCTGTCTATGCTTTTCAGAAATAATATCCGCGAATATGGCATGTTAATCGCCCTGATCGCCGTCATGTTGTTCTTCCAGTTTCAGACTGGCGGTATACTTTTCAAGCCAGTGAACATCACCAATCTTGTTCTACAGAACAGCTATGTGATTACCATGGCGCTGGGAATGCTGCTGGTGATCGTCTCCGGCTGGATTGACCTGTCGGTCGGGTCGGTTGTTGCTGTGGTGGGCGCGCTGGCAGGCGTGTTGGTCGTCCGATATCATGTCGATTGGATGGTGACTGTTGCCATTTGCCTGTTGGTCGGAGCGGCAATTGGGGCATTCCAGGGCTATTGGGTAGCGTATTTAAAAATCCCGGCCTTCATTGTCACCCTGGCAGGCATGTTGGTTTTTCGAGGATTAACCTTCGTTTTGCTGCAGGGCGAGTCGGTTGGACCTTTCCCGGTTGGTTTTCAAAAAATTAGTTCCGGATTTATCCCAGATTTTTTCAATTATCCGGGGTTTCATCTGACCACTTTTGTGATCGGAGTGTTACTGTCAGTTCTATTGATCGTTTTGGATTTGCGCGCCCGGAAAAACCAGCAAAAATATGGCTTTGAGATCACACCATTCTATTTTTTCATCGTGAAAAACGCTGTAATCACAGCAGCGGTGATGGGGTTGTGCTACTTGATGGCTTCTTACAAGGGTCTTCCAAATGTGCTAATCCTCCTTTTTGTATTGATCACAGGATATGCCTTTATTACCAGTCAGACAACCATCGGCCGCCGCATTTTTGCCATGGGTGGGAATGAAAAAGCAGCCCGGCTCTCGGGTGTCAACACATCACGCTTGTTGTTTTACACTTTCATCAATATGGGTGTTCTCGCTGCACTGGCGGGTTTGATCGTTGCGGCTCGCTTAAACAGTTCCACACCCAATGCCGGAGACGGTATGGAACTGGATGTGATTGCGGCCTGTTTCATCGGAGGCGCATCGGCCAGTGGTGGCATAGGTACAGTCATCGGCGCAGTGGTAGGCGCTTTTATGATCGGTGTCTTGAACAATGGCATGTCTATCGTTGGGCTCGGGATCGATTGGCAAAAAGTTGTCAAGGGGTTGGTGCTTCTGGCTGCTGTGTTATTCGATGTGTATAACAAAAACAAAAACTAGCGTTATCAGATCATTCCATCTCCCGTACGCTCCCGGTTGCTACACTGGAAAAACCGGGCCCATAAAAAAACTCCTGCCTGGCAGGAGTTTTTTTATGGGTGCACAACTCAAATCTTTGGCGTGCTGTTGCGTACCAGCAATTCAGTTTTGAGCACAATGGTCTTTCCAGCATGCCCGGATTCTTTTCCTTCGATTTGCGCCAACAGGGTTCCCACTGCCAGAATACCAAGCTCTCGCAACGGATGGGTAACAGTGGTTAAACTGGGAGTGAAATAAGCCGCTTCGGCCAAATCATCAAACCCAATCACAGCCACATCATCCGGAACCCTGATATTGTGCGCGTTCGTATAATGCAGCACCCCCAATGCCATCTGGTCATTGCTGACGAAGACAGCATCCATATCCGGATATTTTTGGATCAACTCGGCAAAAGCCGATTCTCCGCTGGATGAAGACCAATTTCCCTGGATCCAACGATGTTCCAAATCCATCTCGCCAATACTTTTCAGCCCATCTTCCCAACCTTGTTTACGTTGGCGAGCCTCCAACCAATCCAACGGCCCAGTAACCAGTCCAATTTTCCGCCTGCCAAGTGAGATGAAATACTCAACCACCTTGCGAGCGCCGCCGTAATTATCAACACAGATCGTGGTGTAATTAGGCGTAGCCTGGCTTTTTAAGAATATGATCGGGGGGCAAAATGAAGGCAGCTGAGCCTGAACAATTTTAACATTTTCATTAAGCTCTGGCGCAGCAAAAATGATCCCTTCCACCTGATGCCGTATCAAAGATTCAATCACAGGCACAATATTGGGGGTATCAAAACGCGGCAGCTCCTTGATCAACAAAGCATACCCAGATTTTTCGCTTTGCTCCGTAATCCCGTTAAGCGTCTGTGAAACACCAACATATTTTATACCTGCCGTGATCAACCCAAGTGTATAACTGCGCTGCTGAACCAGGCTGCGTGCCAGGGCGCTGGGTTGATAACCCATCTCGGAAACCGCCTTTTCCACGGCATCCCGTGTTTCAGGCGACACATCTGGACGCTTATTCATCACACGCGAGACAGTCTGCGTGGAAACTTTGCACATTTTAGCTATATCTTTAATGGTGACTTTTTGATACGGTTTAACTGTCATAGGAATCCCAAATGCTGGTATTTACTCTTGTACAAATGATTATACCTTTGTTATAATAATTTGTGAACGATAACGGGAACGCTAACATCAGAAATTTACCCATAATTAAGGATATTTATGAAAACCATCCGTCTGCATGGTCTCCACGATCTTCGGCTGCATGATGAACCTCAGCCTATTCCGACACATGGACAGCGGCTGCTCAAAGTTACATCAGTAGGCATTTGCGGGTCAGATTTACACTGGTTTGCTGAAGAAGGAATCGGTGATGCGCGCCTATCCCGCCCATTGGTTCTTGGGCATGAGTTTGCCGCTATCACTGAAAGTGGCGAACGCGTAGCGGTTGAGCCAGCCATTCCATGTGGTAAGTGTGAATATTGTCAACGCGGCCATCCCAACTTATGCCCCAGTGTCATTTTTGCCGGGCATGGCACACAGGACGGCGCTTTACGTGAATACATGGCTTGGGATGAGAACTGCCTGTTTCCCATCCCAGATTCTTTATCCAACGCGGATGGGTCCATGCTGGAACCGCTCGGCGTTGCACTGCATACGGTTGACCTGGGCCATCTCAAACCTGGCATGACCGTGGGTGTGTTCGGCTGCGGCACCATTGGGCTGCTTATCATCCAACTGGCAAGGCTTTCTGGAGTGTCCAACATCATCGCCACTGACATCCTGCAACATCGGGTGGATGCTGCCAAGGCACTTGGAGCTCAGCATGCCATTCTGACAGGCAAAGGCAATCCAAAAGACCATACAGATGGGATCGAAATGGTACTCGCGGCAAGCGGCAAACGCGGGGTGGATGTGGCCTTTGAAGCAGCTGGCGCTCTGGAAGCGGTCGGGTTGGCAGTGGCCTCAGTCATCCCGGGCGGGAAGGTTATCCTGGCTGGCATCCCATCTGATGATATTACAAGCTTCCCGGCTTCAACGGCCCGCCGCAAGGGACTGACCATTAAACTGGTGAGGCGAATGAAACATACCTATCCACGCTCCATTGACCTTGTTTCCAAAGGCCTGGTAGATGTACGCTCGCTGGTAACGCATCGTTTTCCACTTGAACAAAGTGCACAAGCCTTTGAAGTTGCGCACCAGCGCACAGGCATCAAAGTAGTTATCGAAATTTAGGAGGCATTATGGCAAAGTACACGATCGGTGTAGATTTTGGCTCTGAATCTGGCAGATCAGTGCTGGTGGATGTGGCAGATGGCCGCGAAGTGATAACGGCAGTGTACCCATATTCGAATTCGGTAATCGATGAAAGGCTGCCGGAAAATGGCGTGCATCTGGAGCCGGATTGGGCTCTCCAGGACCCGGAAGATTACATCAGGGTATTCAAAAACACCATCCCATCTGTTTTGCAACAATCTGGCATAGATCCAGCGGATGTGATCGGGCTGGGAATCGACTTTACAGCCTGTACCATGCTGCCCACAAAGTCCGATGGCACGCCGTTGTGCCTGCTGCCGGAGTTTCGCAACAAACCGCACGCCTGGGTGAAACTTTGGAAACATCATGCCGCCCAACCCGAGGCGGATAAGATCAATGCAACCGCGCGGGCAATGGGGGAAGGTTGGCTGGATCGCTATGGCGGCAAGATATCCTCCGAGTGGTTTTTCTCAAAAGCGCTGCAAATCGCCAACGAAGCTCCAGAAATTTACGCGGCAGCCGACCGGCTGCTGGAAGCCGCCGATTGGGTGGTATGGCAATTGACCGGTGTGGAAACCCGAAACAGTTGCACCGCTGGGTACAAGGCAATGTGGTCAAAACGGGAAGGATTCCCTGAGAAAGCTTATTTTGCTGCGCTCAACCCGATCATCGAAAATATCATTGACGAGAAAATGACACGCGATATTCGCCCGATAGGGGATAAAGCTGGCGGGCTGACGGCACAAGCCGCCGAATGGACCGGGCTTAAGGTCGGCACAGCAGTGGCGATCGCCAATGTGGATGCGCATGTTGCCGTTCCAGCCACAACCGTCGTGGAACCTGGCCGGATGGTAATGATCATGGGCACATCCACTTGCCACATGGTTTTAGGCAAGGAAGAGCACCTCGTTCCGGGCATTTGCGGTTACGTGGAAGACGGCATTTTACCGGGTCTGTTTGGATACGAGGCTGGACAATCCTGTGTCGGTGACCACTTTGCATGGTTCACTGAGAACTGCATCCCGGCATCCTATGAACGCGAAGCTGAAGCACGCGGAATCAACATTCACCAACTGCTTGAAGAAAAAGCAGCCATGCTAAAACCTGGCGAAAGCGGATTGCTGGCATTGGACTGGTGGAACGGCAATCGTTCTGTATTGGTGGATGTAGATTTAACCGGCATGTTGATCGGTGCCACCCTGCTCACCCGACCCGAAGAAATTTATCGTGCCTTGATCGAAGCAACCGCCTACGGAACTCGCATCATCATTGATGCACTCCAAAACAACGGTGTCCCAGTGACTGAACTGGTGGCTTGCGGTGGCCTTCCGGAAAAAAACAGGTTGCTAATGCAGATTTATGCAGATGTAACCGGGCGTGAGTTTAAGGTTTCCGCATCCGGGCAAACTCCTGCGCTGGGATCGGCAATGTTTGGCGCTGTAGTGGCGGGCAAGGCTGCTGGAGGCTACGATTCCATCTTCGCGGCAGCGCCGCTCATGGGCAAGCTGAAAGAAGAAACTTTTAAACCAAACCCGCAAGCCAGCCTGGTTTACGATAAATTGTTTGCTGAGTACGTTGCCTTGCATGATTATTTTGGACGTGGCGAAAATAACGTGATGAAACGTCTCAAACACATCAAAGCTGAAGTAAAGCTGGAAACTGGAACTCCCAAATCCTGACGGAACGGAAATAAATAACTTTCTATCCCGTAAACTGGTGAGAAGTCGGAACTGGTTCAGGGTTATTTCATAATTGGCCAACTACAAACCATTGTCGGCCAGGAGAGTAGCATGCTTGAAAAGTTAAAAGAAGAACTGGTCCAGCTTCATCTTGAACTACCGAAATACAACCTGGTAGTTTGGACGGGCGGAAATGTAAGCGCACGTGACCCAGAAACCGGGCTGGTGGTCATCAAAGCCTCGGGTGTACGCTATGAAGATATGCGTCCCGAACATATGGTGGTCGTAAATATGGATGGGAAAATCGTGGATGGAAATTTTAAAGTGTCGTCAGATACGGCCAGCCACCTGTATATCTACAAACACCGCCCGGATGTGGGTGGCGTTGTCCATACCCACTCGGCTTATGCCACGGCCTTTGCAGCCGTCAACAAACCCATCCCGGCGGTCTTAACTGCCATAGGCGATGAATTCGGCGGCCCCATTCCGGTTGGGGGGTTTGCGCTTATAGGTGATGAAGCCATTGGCAAAGTGGTTGTGGAAGGTATTGGCAAATCACGCGCGATTTTGCTAAAAAACCATGGTGTCTTTACAATCGGGGAAAATGCGAAATCAGCGGTCAAAGCAGCAGTCATGACTGAAGATAGTGCCAAGACTGTCTGGCTGGCATTGCAAATCGGCGTTCCAGATGAAATCCCTGCAGAAGATCTCCAAAAACTACATGATCGCTATACCAATGTTTACGGGCAATAAAAGCCCGCATTTGAAGGGAGAAAAATTATGATCGACCTGAAGCAAAATGAAGTCTGGTTCGTGACAGGCAGCCAGCATTTGTACGGCCCCAAAGTGCTCGAACAAGTGGCGGAACATTCACGCGAAATGGCAGGGTTTCTGGGCAGGTCAACCCAAATCCCGGTGAATATCGTTTTCAAACCAGTATTAACCACCCCGGAAGCCATCCGTGATCTCTGCCTGGAAGCCAATTCATCCAAAAATTGTATTGGTCTGATCACCTGGATGCACACCTTCTCACCTGCAAAAATGTGGATCGGCGGACTTACCCAGCTCAAGAAACCCTTCCTGCATCTACATACCCAATACAATCGCGAAATTCCCTGGTCAGAGATTGATATGAACTTTATGAACCTGAATCAGGCTGCGCATGGCGACCGTGAATTCGGTTTCATTGGAAGCCGACTTCGGCTGAACCGTAAGGTGGTGGTTGGATACTGGAAGGATGAAGAAGTGCAGGCCAGTATTGGCGCATGGACTCGCGCGGCAAGTGCCTGGGCCGATGCCCAGGGTGGCAAAATTGCCCGCTTTGGAGACAACATGCGCGATGTGGCCGTTACCGAAGGCGACAAGGTCGAGGCGCAGATCCGGCTTGGATACGACGTCTACGGTTTCGGTGTGGGTGACCTTGTCAAAGTGGTAAACCAGGCAAGCGATGCTGAGATCAACCAACTGGTACAGCAATATCTGGAAGAATACGATGTAGCTGCGGTACTGAAACCCGGTGGCGAACGCAATACATCGCTGCGCGAAGGCGCACGCATCGAGATTGGTATGCGTAATTTCCTTGCAGCGGGTAATTTTAAAGCCTTTACCACCACTTTTGAAGATCTGCATGGCCTGGCGCAGCTGCCAGGGCTGGCGGTACAACGCCTCATGCGCGATGGATACGGTTTCGGTGCGGAAGGCGATTGGAAAACTTCCGCCTTGGTGCGCGCGATGAAGGTGATGGGCGCTGGCACCAAAGGTGGTGTAAGTTTTATGGAAGATTACACTTACCACTTCAGCGATTCTGGGGACAAGGTTCTCGGAGCGCACATGCTCGAGATTTGCGAATCGATTGCAGCCAGTAAACCCAGGCTGGAAATCTTACCCCTTTCGATCGGGGGAAAAGCAGACCCCGTCCGCCTGATTTTCGACTCTAATACCGGCCCAGCAATCGGTGCATCCATTATGGATATGGGCCAACGCTTCCGCATGGTTGCCAATGTGGTTGATGTCATTCCAACAGATGCGCCTTTGCCCAAACTGCCAGTGGCACGCGCCTTGTGGTTGCCACGTCCCAATCTCAAAACCGCCGCTGCCGCATGGATCTATGCCGGCGGCGCGCACCATACCAGCTTCAGCTATTCCGTCACCGCCGAACATCTTCAAGATTTTGCAGATATGGCCGGGATTGAATTCTTGTTGATCGATGAAAACACTCGCCTGGCCGATTTCCGTGATAAGCTGCGCTGGAACGATCTTTACTATCACCTATCCAAAGGCATTTAGAACGGTATATTCTCATCATGCCGGCATGAAGTGATGTTCTTCACAATATGGCGATTTCCAACAAAACGGAACTCACCCAGGCGGAGACATATGCCGCCAAATAGGAGCCATGCCACGAGCCGAACAAGTAAATCCGGCTCGTGACATGGCTGTCCCAGTGTTCTTCGGGATAAATTAACGAGCCATCTGTAAACCAATCAAGGGAGTACTACCATGCAATATCGTGAACTCGGACGTACCGGCTGGAAAGTTTCGACTGTTTCATTTGGATCCTGGGCGATCGGGGGTTCATGGGGCAACGTCGATGATAAAGACTCGCTTGCAGCCCTGCACCGCTCCATCGACCTGGGAGTCAACTTTATCGATACGGCCGATGTTTACGGGGATGGTCGCTCTGAACGACTGGTGGCACAACTTCGCAAGGAGCGCAGTGAGAATATCATCGTTGCCACCAAAGCCGGGCGCCGCCTTGATCCACACCTGGCGGCAGGGTATAACCGTGCTAATCTGACGGCCTTTGTGGAGCGCAGCCTGGTAAATCTCAACACTGAAAGCATCGATTTGCTACAGCTGCACTGCCCACCCACCGAAGTGTATTACATGCCAGAAACATTTGGTGTACTGGATGACCTGGTACAAGCCGGCAAGCTGCGCTATTACGGCGTCAGCGTCGAGAAGGTGGAAGAAGCACTAAAGGCAATAGAATACCCCAATGTGCAGACTGTCCAAATCATTTTCAATATGTTCAGGCAGCGCCCGGCAGACTTGTTATTCGCCGAAGCCTTGCGCCACAAGGTTGGCATCCTGGCGCGTGTACCACTTGCCAGCGGCCTGCTGACAGGCAAGCTCAACCCGCGCTCAAGTTTTGAAGCCGACGATCACCGCACATTTAATCGCCATGGCGAAGCATTTGACCGTGGCGAGACTTTCGCTGGTGTGGACTATGAGACCGGTCTGAAAGCCGTCGAGCAAGTACGCGCCTTTGTCCCAACCGGCTGGAGCATGGCACAGTTTGCACTGCGTTGGATCTTGATGTTTGAAGCGGTCACCTGTACAATCCCCGGCGCAAAAAACCCCGCCCAGGCAGATGACAACAGCAGATCCGCTGATATGCCAGCGCTAGATACCGGTACAATGGATAAGATCAATTCCATTTACAAAACCAACATCCGTGAGCTTGTTCATCACAATTGGTAAAAGTATTCATCAAAGCTGATATAAACCTGCAGATGAAAAGGAAGGAACAAATATGACTGAAAAACAACTGCAATGGGGTCTGCTTTCGACCGCCAATATCAATCGTGCACTGATCACCCCGCTGCGCGCATCCAAGCGGAACCAGCTGCTGGCGGTTGCAAGCCGTTCGCTGGATTCTGCTGAAACCTACGCCAGGAAGTGGAAGATCGAGCGCGCGTTTGGCTCATATGCTGCCATGCTGGCTGACCCTGATATTGATGTGGTCTATAATTCTTTGCCAAACCATCTGCATGCCGAATGGACCATCCGAGCGCTTGAATCTGGCAAACACGTCCTATGCGAAAAACCGATTGGCCTGACAACTGCTGAAGTTGACGCAATGGCAGCAGCTGCCCAAAAATCCGGCAAGGTGATCGCCGAAGCATTTATGTATCGACATCACCCCCAAACCATCCAGGCGAAGGAATTGGTCGAAAGTGGTGCAATCGGCAAATTACAGGCTGTCCGCGGATCCTTCACATTCAAGATGAATACGAATGTCAATATCCGTCTGGTTCCAGAAATGGGCGGAGGTAGTATCTGGGATGTTGGCTGTTATCCGATCAGCTACGCACGCTATATAATCGGCGCCGACCCATTGGAAGTGTTCGGCCAACAGGTGACCGGCGAAAGTGGCGTCGATGATTCCTTCTTCGGGCAAATGAAGTTCCCAGGTAATGTGTTTGCCCAGTTCGACAGTGGTTTTCAAACCGCCTTCCGCACTCACTTTGAAATCGTTGGCTCAGATGGGGCGATCATGGTACCAGCACCCTTTAAACCAGGGCTGAATGAAAAAATCCATCTGCTCCGCAATGACCAAACTGAGAAGATCGCCATTCCCAAACAGGAATTGTATATTGGTGAAGTTGAAGACATGGCAGACTGCATCCTGTTGGGTAAATCTCCGCGGGTTACTATGGCTGACAGCCGCGCCAACGTGGCGACAATCGTAGCTTTGCTTGAATCAGCCAAAACTGGCAGCCCCGTTTTGATGGGAAGCAGCGCTTGACAATCCTTAAAGAAAATCAAGGGATTTCAAAAAGACTGGTTGTGGGTGATGGTCTCGCCATCCTGTTTGTCACGCTGGTCGGCTTTGCCACGCATGGTGAATCTGGTATGCCCAGGTTGCCGCGCATGCTCGCCACTTTTATCCCTTTGGCCCTATCCTGGTTTCTCGTGGCCCCTTTTCTCGGATTGTACAGACTGGAAATTACATCAACCCTTCGCCAACAATGGCGTACTTTCCTGGCAATCGGTTTTGCTGGCCCGTTGGCAGTATTGGTACGCGCCATATTGCTCAATACGGTGGTCATTCCTATCTTTGGCATCGTTCTGAGCGCATCTACCGGGTTGGTGTTATCCGCCTGGAGGTTGCTCTGGCTCATCAGCACTCGCGGGCACCGGCATGGTTCCAATCCCATCATGGGAAAGTGGTAAAATCTTGATAGTTGTGATGATTATTCTTCTCAGTAATCCCGTGCCTTGTGCAAGAACCGGGACTATAACAGGGTTCGTCCCTTAAAATAGGGAAGTAAAACACGCTTATCAGGAGAAACCCATGACCGAAGTCGTCATTATAGATGCAATCCGTACACCGATTGGAGCATTGGGAGGAGCATTGGCCAGAGTTCGCCCGGATGATCTGGCTGCGCTGGTGCTGAAAACCATCCTGGAACGTAATCCTTTCGATCCGGCCCTGGTGGAAGAAGTCTACCTGGGATGTGCCAACCAGGCTGGTGAGGACAATCGCAATATTGCGCGAATGGCCTCACTGTTAGCCGGGCTACCCGCCAGCGTACCAGCCGTCACCATTAACCGGTTGTGCGCTTCGGGTCTCCATGCAGTCAACATTGCCGCGCGTTCCATCCGCGCAGGTGATGGTGATATCTATATCGCTGGAGGGGTAGAATCGATGTCACGTGCCCCCTATTCGCTTCCAAAAGCCGAAGAAGGCTTCAGCTTCGGAAACCTGACGGCTTACGATACAGCGTTGGGATGGCGCTACCCCAACCCAAAAATGAAGGAAATGTACGGCACAGATACGATGGGGGAAACCGCCGAAAACATTGCCGCCTTGCGCCCACACATTACCCGTGAGGCGCAGGATGCCTTTTCAGTACGTTCGCACCAAAAGGCAATTGCCGCAATGGATAGCGGCAAGTTCGCTGGAGAGATCGTTACAGTTCCAGTGCCGCAAAAAAAAGGCGATCCACTATTGGTCACAACTGATGAACGACCTCGGCGCGACACCAGTATGGAATCGCTCGCCCGGCTCAAACCCGCCTTTCGCAAAGAAGGCGGCACCGTGACCGCCGGAAACTCATCCGGATTGAATGATGGCGCTTCAGCGCTGCTGTTGATGAGTGCAGAAAAAGCCAAACAACTTGGCCTGAGGCCTATCGCGCGGATCGTTGCATCTGCTTCAGCCGGAGTGGAACCACGCATCATGGGAATCGGACCGGTACCAGCTGCTCGCAAGGCCTTGCAGCGTGCCGGCATAACGGCTGCAGAATTAGGCCGGGTTGAGTTGAACGAGGCATTCGCAGTACAATCACTGGCTGTTCTGGAAGATCTCGAATTGGATGAAACCATCGTTAATGTGAATGGCGGAGCAATTGCCCTGGGGCACCCGCTTGGCTGCTCAGGCGCACGCATCTTGACCACACTTGTACATGAAATCCGGCGCTGCGCAGAAGTGCGTTACGGTCTGGCTGCGTTGTGCGTCGGTGTTGGGCAGGGCGAAGCTACGATTGTAGAACGACTATAATTATCCAAATTTAGATCCCTGACGATATGGTACTGGTCACTCCACAGAACAATTGTCATGAGGAGCGTGTTCTCCGCGAAGCGGCAATCTGCACGGGAAGGTCCCAGTCACGGTATGGGATTGCACTTGCCTTTGCGTAATCAGCGTAATCTGTGGTCCGATATGGAGGCTGCTATGTTCATTTTAAAAAAAGTGACATTGATATTTCTGTTGTTGGCTGGACTGGCAGCCTGCGGAACGAATTCCACCACCCTGCAGCCGCCCACACCTGTGCCAGCGAATACAAAAACAGCCATTCCAGCGACTCCTACAGCAACACCGACCATTACTCCCATTCCGCCGCTCAATTCACCCAGCGGCCCACCACTTAAATCCATTCACATGTTTACCCCTGCGGATGGCTGGGGTTTGATCTCAGATAGCTTGCTGATCACGCATAATGGCGGGATCAACTGGTTCTCAGTACCGATGTCCGATGGCCAGTTAGACGATCAAAGCGATGCTTTTTTCTTCGATGTCAATACCGCTTACTTGCTGGTTCCCTCGGCTGACAGGCAGACCGGGCAATTGTACTTTACCTCCAACGGCGGTGGCACCTGGCAAATCTCCAACGTGCCATTTTTACGCGGGCAGCTCATTTTCAGAGGTGGTATAGGATATTTCTTGCAACTGACCGCCACAGCATCAGACTTGATGAAGGTTGTGATATTCGCCAGCCAGGACAACGGCCTTACATGGACCGCAATCTATCCCGGACAGCAGCAATCCGCGGACACCACCATTCCAGATTCAGCCATCAAAACCGGAGCCGCATTCATCAGCCCAGAAAGAGGTTGGCTTGGCGCCGCTTCACAGCGCGGAAAAATAACCCTCTACCGTACTACCAATGCAGCCATCGACTGGGGATTTCAGCAGTTACCGGCACCCCAAAATATCGCGTCGCTGACCACCACCACCCTGCCGCCAATATTTTTCCCCGACAATAGCAGCGATGGCTTGCTGCCAGTCGACTTCATTTCCACTGATACCGGTGATCGAAACCGAGTCTTCTACGCCACAGCGGATGCCGGTGAAAACTGGTCACCCGGTGGTTCCGTCATCGATGCAGAAGCCTATACCTTTCTTGACCCAAAAACTGGTTGGGTATGGGGCAAACACGGCCTATATTTTACAAATGACGGGGCGCAATCATGGCAGCTTTTACCTGTTGCGTTTGGGAAATCGGAACATGCCACCTATATCAACTTTATCGATATAAACACGGGCTGGCTTCTAACCGCCGATGCCAAAAACCGGGTCCGCATCTACGCCACACACGATGGCGGGAATACCTGGATGGCCGTTAATCCATAAAAATGGAACTTTTCAACACGGGAAACGTCCTGGTATTATGAGCAATCCATTTTTTCTTAATAAATGCCTGTTGCCGCGTGCGAAACACTGGTTCATAACGCTGCTTACCCTGGCGCTGGTCTCGCAAGCGTGTTCAGCCAGAGGACCGCTTGGAGTGGATTTTAATCCACCACCCATTGCCACCCCGCCGCCGGCGGTGGCGACAGGCACACCCATGCTGTTACAGCCAACCGTCACGCCTGTTATCCCGGTTTTGACGGTGGCACAACTGCGAAATGCAACTCTCACCATCTCTGGGGCGGACCAACAAAAACGAACCGTTGTATTGAAAGATGGCAAATATGAAAAGGGCACAGATCCCGCCCAGCCAGGTTATGATTCGATCACGGTAGGTGAAAATATCGCTTTTGGCGATTTAAACGGAGATGGCGCGCCAGATGCTGCCATCATCCTGGCCGAAAACTACGGGGGCAGCGGTGTCTTTATTTCAGTAGTCGCGATCATCAACCAGGGCGGCCAGCCGGTGGCAGTTGCCAGCGCCATCATCGACGACCGCGCCATTGTCAATATCATCTCCATCCAGGATGGAGAGATATTTGTGGATGCGACCATTCACAGCATTAATGATCCCAGCTGCTGCCCAAGCCTGGCATCCACCCACAACTACCGGCTTGTAAATGGCACATTGGCGTTGTCACGTATTACCACCACCATCCCCGGTAATGCCGAACGTGTCATCAAGATAGAATCACCCACCAATGACACACAGATCAATGGAGTTTTTATCATCAAGGGCAGTGTCACCGTTGCGCCGTTTGAAAATAATCTTTCCTATTCGATCTTTCAACCAGGGTCCAGCGAACCGGTTGAGCAAGCCGGCTTCATCATCAAAGCCGACACGATGGGCGGCCCAGGGACATTTGAACTGTCACTGGATTTAAACAAAAATATCACCTCCCAAGGTGCTTTCTCTGACGGACCCATTCGCATTCAAATCTCAGATATGAGCCCGGCAGATGGCTCATATCTGGCAGTGAACACTGTTTACCTGGTGTTGAAAAGGAATCCATGAAAAATAGCCTCGATTTATCCAAAGAATCGTTCTCACATAACCACAATTCAATTTTTTACAACTCAGGCAGGTCTATGATAAGTGCCCGGGTTGGGTTGGTAGTATGCGTACTGGCCTGCCTGCTGTCAGCATGCGCGACTCTGACCACCCCGCCAGCAGCGCCAACTGCAGCTCAAGTATTGCCAATACTGCCTGCTCAACAAGAAACAGCAGTAGTGCCCCCCACACAAACCATCCCCAGCCCGACTTCAATCCCTGCCACAGTCACACCACTGCCTCCGACCGAAACAAGCATTCCCGGCCCGGTAATCACATTATCACAGATCCACATGCTGGATACCACCAATGGCTGGGCATGGGGGCCAATGCCAAACACGAACGATCCTACCAGCACAGTTTACCGCTTGCTGCGCAGCGCGGATGGCGGCCAAACCTGGCTGGATGTTTCTCCCAAACCAAATTCTCCAGGCTATTACGGTGGTTTTTTCCTTAATGACCAGGTGGCATGGATACCGTATAGTGATCCAACCACCTACGCAGTGAATTTGCTGCGCACGCTGGATGGCGGCAAAACCTGGGAAGCGCTGCCCCCCAACGATATTCTTCAAATGGGGCAGGTTCAATTCACCTCGCCCAATGACGGTATTCTCGAAACTGCCGGGGTGGGAGCGGGCAATAAATATCTCAATTATTACGACACCCATGATGGCGGTGCCAGCTGGAAGCCCATCTTGTTGGCAGCCCCCAATCCAGAACCAGGTTTGCCACCAGGCACAATCCATTTGTGCAATATCTGCGGCGACAGCCTATATTATGACCCCGAACGCATGGTCATTGTATATGGCAGCATGGCGAATGACCCGCCGAGCGCTGTACCGGTTGCCATCTCGACCGACATGGGCCAACACTGGAAGAACATCAAACTGCCCCTGCCCGAAGGAAACAAATATGTCAAGGGCATGGTCGCGCCTCAACAAGCCGCCTTTTTTGGTCAAACCGGCATCCTGCCTGTCAACATCATGGAATATAGCAGCGATGGTTCGGTGGCGTACAGCGTGCTCACGGTTTACACCAGCACTGATGGCGGCCAAAATTGGACGATATCCCCAAATCTGCTTGAAACCAATTCCAACTTCGACACAGTCCAAGTGATCTCAGGCCAGATTGCCTTCGCGCGATGTGGGAAGAACCTGTGTGCAACCGACGACGGTGCGCGCACCTGGCAAACACTACCTAACTCCCTTGATTTCGATATGGCCAACGGCGGCCCGGAGTACGTTGGGCAATTTGCGTTTATCAGCCGCACAGAAGGCTGGGCCATCGCCGGTCAGGATCCAAATACCAATCTGTGGAAAACAAGCAATGGCGGCCTTACCTGGGTAAATATCTTCCCAACACTGGCTGGAAATTGAAGATTTTAGATTGACGATCAAGAACAACCGCAGATTGTCGCTGATCTCATGCACAGGCCGGGAGATTGCGCCTGCTCTTGATCTTCGTATTTCCTGGCTATCTCTGCATGAGCAAGATGCTTTTTTCTGCCAGTGGTAGTTTTCGTTTAAGAAGCAAAATTCCCAAACTGGGCGAATTCCATGAACTGACCATCAACGTTTTTCGTCAATAACCGGTTAAAATGGTTTCATGGCAAAACAAAAATATTATGTTGTCTGGCAAGGCCGCCGTGAGGGTATCTATACATCGTGGCAGGCATGTTCCGCGCAAGTTACCGGCTTCACCGGGGCAAAATTCAAGGCTTTTGAAAGCCAGTCCGCCGCAGAAAGCGCATACAAAGGCGGATACAAGGCTGTTCAAAGTAAACCGTCCAGCGCTGTGCAGTGGAAAATGGCGATAACCCAACCAGAACTGCCTTCCATCTGTGTGGATGCAGCCTGTTCTGGCGCGCCCGGCCCGGTGGAATGGCGCGGAGTTGAAACCGAAACCGGGCGGGAGTTGTTCCGCTTCGGCCCCTACCAGGATGGCACCAACAATATCGGCGAGTTTCTCGCCATCCTGCAGGGCCAGACCTGGCTGACCAAGAACAGATTAACGTGGTCGATTTATTCTGATTCGGTCAACGCCATCCAATGGATCAACGCACGGAAATGCCGCACAAAACTGCTCCCCACCGGTAGAAACGCCGGACTATTCGATCAGATTGCACTAGCCGAAGAGACTCTCCAGCTATTGAAACCCTTCAAGCTGCTGAAATGGGACACCGAAATGTGGGGCGAGAACCCGGCTGATTTTGGCAGGAAATAAGAGGCCGGATGCAAATGCGCGCTGGAAAGAAAAACCACGGAATTTTCCGCAGCAGTATAATAATCTTGCTACGATTCAGCGAGGAATAAAATGACTATCCCCGATTTTCAATCCTTAATGCTTCCAATTCTCAAGTTAACAGGCGACCAAAAAGAACACACCTTGAGAGAAACGATCAATTTTCTTGCCGGACAATTCAAGCTAACCAGCCAAGAACGCGAAGAACTATTACCGAGTGGAAGACAGGCACGATTTGATAATCGTGTTGGGTGGGCTGTGATTTATATGCGAAAGGCAGTCTTTATTTCAAAATCCGAACGCGGAAAATTTATTATTACCGGGCGTGGACTTGAAATTTTAAATAATCTGCCCAAGGTAATTGACATAAAGTTCCTTAACCAATACGAAGAGTTCATCCAATTCCGCACTCGCCGCGAAAGAGATGAAACTCACGAGACCAATGCAGTAGATAGTGAGCAAACACCTGAAGAAACAATGGAATCAGCCTACCAATCCCTTCGTCAGGCACTTCTATCAGAAATTCTTACAACAATTAAAAATTGTTCGCCGGCCTTCTTTGAAAAACTGGTCGTAGATGTTATCGTAAAAATGGGTTACGGCGGTACTCGCCAAGATGCGGGGAAAGCAATCGGTAAAAGCGGTGATGAAGGTATTGATGGCATCATTAACGAAGACAGGTTAGGGCTGGATGTCATTTATATACAGGCGAAAAAGTGGGACAAGGTAAACCAGATCGGCCGGCCAGATATTCAAAAATTTGCTGGGGCACTCCAGGGACAACGAGCAAAAAAAGGGATTTTCATCACGACTTCGAGTTTCACCAAAGAAGCAGCCGAATTCGCTGCACGAATTGATAGCAAAATCATCTTGATTGATGGAGCAAAACTCAGCCAATTAATGCTTGATTACAATGTCGGAGTAAATTTAGTTACTTCTTATGAATTGAAACGTCTCGACTCAGATTATTTCGAAGAATAAAAACAAGACCACAAAAAAGGTCGCCCTTCTAATTGCTGGGCGTATACTTACCAGAACTACCCAATCTTAATTAACCTATGGAGCTAGCGTGAACACAGCCTTACTCATCATCGATATCCAGAACGACTATTTCCCCGGCGGCAAGATGGAATTGGAAGGCGCGCTCGAAGCGGGCAAAAAAGCTGGCGCGCTGCTGCAGTGTTTCCGCGAACACGGCGGGCAGCATGTGCACATTCAGCACGAGGCCCGCAAACCTGGCGCAACTTTCTTCATCCCCGGCAGCGACGGCATCCGCATTCACGACCTGGTAGCCCACTTCGAAGGCGAACCGATCATTCACAAACAGTTCCCTAACAGTTTCCGCGAGACAGACCTCCAGGAACTGCTCAAAAACTGGCAAACGGAGCGCGTTGTGATCTGCGGCATGATGACTCACATGTGCGTGGATGCCACCGTGCGCGCAGCAGCCGATTTCGGCTTCCAGGTCATCATCGCAGAAGATGCCTGCGCCACCCGCGCCTTAACCCACGGCGAGGCCACCGTCCCAGCCGCGCACGTTCAGACCGCGTTTTTGGCCGCTTTCAACTCCTATGGCAGCTTGATGACAACAGAAGAAATCATCTCGCGCCTGGGAGCAGAGAAAGCCAAATAAAAAAGTCATTTCTAATAGGGCTATCGATTTAAGGTTCACAAGAATGGAGTGCGGCAAACGCCGTTCGGATTTAATGCCCGGCAGCCTATCCATGCTGTCGATGCGTTAATACTTTCCCCCAATAGAATCTCAAGGGGGCAACAATTCCAACACATACTACCGGTAGACAGATCATCGCGATTGGATGATGGCGGTTTTGGATGACAGCAGGACGCTGGTGAATCAGCAGATCGACAGACTCTTTGGCTGTTGAGCGCGTACACCCTTAAACAGACCGCCTTTTGGGTATACTGTCCGGCTTTGGTCTCTTATTGCACTGAGATTCTTGCGCAATAACCAGGGATTTTTCCGCTGCCCTGAGCTGAAACCAGGATTAACCCCGGAAGCGAGTGTGTGCGCATAGTTTGTCCACATCATCATAAACAGCGGGGGCTGCATCAAAGAACGGGGGGGCTCGAACCGAGTTAAGCGTGCGACATTACCGGACGTATGGCAGAATCCCCTTCAAATTTCCTGGTGATTACCCACAAGTGAATTCCTGAAAAGGGAAAGGGTGAAGAAAGGCAAAAGAGAGCGCCATGCAAGTCGTAATGACCGCTGCCAAACCTTGCAAAAGCCAATATGGGCCATCCCGATCGCAAACGTTGTTGAGCTTGCCGCCCAACTGGCGGATCCACAGGACAGCTTTTGGTGGCCAACAGACAGAAATGACAAAAACGATTTGAGCAGCAAGTAAGACCATTGCGAAAATACGGCGCATGCGCTCAACGGTGTGAACGCGTAAATCTTCAACATCCAAACCTTGCTCTTGGTCAAAGCGATAGCCATGTTCGATACGTGTGCGTAAGCGCCAATCATTGTAGACTTCCTGAACCGCTTGAACACTGGTCAGCGGAACATTGGTGATCAGCACCAACTGACGGTGCAAGGTCTCATCGTCTGCGACCAGTATCCACAAATTGCGCGTTGTGCCAGGAAGACGGATTTTGAACCAACCAAACTGAATGGTGTCGATACGTTCCCGGCCTGCATGTTTGAAAACGACTTCGAAAGTCGCTTGATAGGGGACACAGGCCACCAAATCTTGCAACTTTTCGGTTTCCCAACGATCCAGGCGCTCGTTATAAACTTCGACAATTCGATCCAGATGGCAGACTCGAAAAGCGAATTGTTCCTGCAAATTGGCGACTTGCGCAAACATTTTCTGGTCATCCAGGCCAGAATCACCGACAAATCGTATCCGATAGTTTGGATACAGGCGACAAGTTTGTTCAAAAGCCCGTTCGATTTCTTTATTCTGGCTGATAAAATCATCGGTTTTGTACGAAAACCAGTTGGCATAACTGGTCACAGGGACTTTCGTATTCACAATCGTGGCAGTGATTGCTGGGTAGCCGTGGGTCAGTCGTGATTTCCCATCTAGCGCAGGCGGGGTAGCTTTGTAGACAACACTGACACCTTCCACCACTTCTGCGTACGGTTTTTCAAAGTTGACCGGGTCAACCGCTACAACCAAGTACTCCGGTTGCTCTGTCTCCACCACTTGCTGACCAATGCTATACAAACTAGCGAACAGGTCACCACTATCGAAACGCTCATTTTCCAACCAACGATAAATACTCTTGGCAATCGGCCAGGTTTCGCCTTCGTCTTTTGAACTTTGGCGTGCGATCTCTGTGACGACCGGCGTTTGCCCGCCAAGAATACCCAATATGATCCGCTCGGCTACTCGTCCCAGACGTTTGTCTGGAAGTAGGTAAATCAATGGCAAAATATGCGCTCGAACTGTTATCTGGATTTGTTCAATTGGAAACTTGGCAAGGATGGTTTGAAGTGCTATATTCATGTCAGCTCTGCTTTCGATAGGATTTTGGTGCTCACAACCCAAATTTACCACTCTTTAGCAGAGCTTTTCTTTCCAAACTTATTTGTGGGTAATCACCAGGGATGGCAAGCGCCATTGCCACACGTTCAGCGATCTGCACCGAGGGGCGCGCATCATCCGCCTCGATCTTGCGGATGGTGATCGCGGCGCAGCCCACACGGCGGGCAAGTTCATCTTGAGTCAGGTCCAG
>CAIMZS010000440.1 GCA_903846015.1 uncultured Anaerolineae bacterium
ATTGGCTGGCCTTGCGGGTGGGTTTCGCTCTCAACACCGCTAATCCTAGCGCGATCGAATTGCGCTAATCAGCAGTCGGACAGGTCAGCATATTTATTTTTCCAACCTGTCCGTTTGATTACTTACCCACAACCTGTACCAGGTCCGCGGCCTGCGATGCAACTGCCAGCAATGACGCGCTTATACCAGGAATGAAGCAAATTCTACTCGGCCTGCATCGGTCAGCGAAATCAGGTTATTTTTGGATTCATCAAAGTTAATCGCACCCTTGTTCTTCAAGGTCGTGACGACAAAAGCGACATCTTCATCACCAGAAAAGGTCAGGACACCCGCATGCACCTGCGTGCGCACCCGCAGCCCGGCCGCCGGTATGGTTGTTGTAATATTCAAGAATCGGTTCATTTTTAATCTCCTTGGAAAATGGTTTTTTCGCTCGCCAGCCTTAATTAAGCAGTCGCGTAGTTACCCCAGGCCTCTGAGCCTGTTGGCGTCACCGTGTAGGTGCCATCTTCTTTATCATAATTGATGTAGCCCAGCGATTTAAAACCTTGGAAGATCTTTTTGGATTCGTCATCGCAGCTATAGGTATATTTCGCCTCGCCTGCCTGCAGCCGGGTGCGGACGCGCAAACCGGAAGCGGTGTGTGTACCCTTTGAACCAAAGGTGTTCCTGGTTGTTGGTTTCATTTTTTTCTCCTTTTTTTCTTGATCTTTATTTATCTTAACATCCAGGCGTGACGTAAGCGTGACGGGAAGGGCCCTTTTTGACCAATTTCAAAATTGGTCAAAAATCCGTCCTGCGAGATTTATCTCGCGCCCTGGCTATGCTGGGATGATGTTGGATGGGAAGATCTTGCCGGGGTTTAGTATCCAATTCGGGTCAAGGCTGCGTTTGAGACTGAACATCACATCCAGCCCGGCGCCATGCTCCTTGCGCATAAACTGGGTCTTACCCATTCCGATACCGTGCTCACCCGTGGCGGTACCATCCAACTCGATAGCCTGATTTACCACCTCCGCATTCATCTGCATCGCAGTTTGATAAGCAGAATCATCGCCGGTGACATAAAGGACATGAATATTGCCATCCCCGGCATGCCCGAAGGCATACGCCATGACGTCATAGCGGCTGCGGCAAGTTTCAATAAACTTGATCAGCTCCGGGTAAGCGCTGATTGGCACAGCCACATCGCTGTTCGTGACCTTGTGACCGGGGTGATTGCGCACGATGGTTTCCATGGTGTGATGGCGGGCATGCCAGAGTTTAAGCCGTTCGGATTGATTTATGGTGGAAAAGAACTGCACAGCCCCTGATTCGATACAAATTTGGCGGACAATTTCCAGAATTTCCTGCATCGAACCGGCATGCGTCGAATGGAATTCCATCAGGAGCGTGGGTTTGGCGGGCAGATTAAGCCCATCATTTTTTGAGATCAGATCGCTCGTGATTTCATCCAAATATTCCAGAGCAGCCGGATCCAATCCGCTGCCGCGCACCCCCACAACCGCTTCAATGGCTGCCGTCACACTTTCAAAGGAAGCGATCGCAGCGCTGATATGAACCGGAACCGGCGCCAGCTTGAGCGTGGCTGCCGTGACCAATCCGAGCGTCCCCTCACTGCCAATCATCAAATGCGTCAGGTCGTAACCCGACGACTGCTTGACAGAACGTGAACCCGTCTGGATCACACGTCCATCGGCCAGAACCAACTCGAGCTTGAGCACATTGTCACGGGTGGCGCCGTATTTGACCGTGCGGATGCCGGCGGCGTTGTTACCCAGCATCCCGCCGATCGTTGCATTTGCGCCCGGATCGGGCGCAAAGAAAAGCCCATGCCGGGCCAGGTGATGATTGAGATCCTTGTAACCGAGCCCCGGCTGAACCGTGACCTGAAAATCGTCGGCCTGCACAGCCAGGATGCGGGTCATGCGCTCAAACGAAAGCAGGATGCCGCCGTGGAGTGGGATTGGATTGCCCTCCAGCGAGGTGCCCGCGCCCCAGGCTGTGACCGGGATGCGCTCCTGATTGGCAAGCGCCAATACCCGGCTGACCTGAACCGTATCGGTGGCCCAGACCAACGCTTCGGCGCAATGAGCAGTTTGAATGCCCTGATCGTTGGCATGCAATTCCAGATCGGCATTTTTTAGGCTGACATTTTCCGTTCCGGATATTTCAGTCAGGCGCGCGATGATTTCAGGGGTAACAATTTGGTAAGCAGGCCACACATCGGTTGATTTCATAAACACCATTTTTCCTGGTCAAGCGCCACATCCTGCCAGGGCTGAGGCGCTGATCCAGCCTGGGGATTTTTAGATATTTATCATTAATAATCCACATCTACAGGTGTGGTTGGGGTTGGATTTGTACAGGAATTTCACCGCCAGCACGGATGGCGCTCTTAAGCTTGAAACCTTTCGAGCTCAAGCTCACCACTGCCGGCGGGAAGGACGGGGCGGTTAAGACGTTTGTTTGGGTTTTCTGAAGCGTTTTCAAGGTTCATCCTTTGCGCAATTCGTTTCACTTTAACAGGATATGCCCGTACAATTCCATTTTTCTTGCGAACTGGGGGTATCACCCGCTCGCAAGCTGCTGCGCACCCGCAGACCCATCCGGACAACCCTGATTTTGACCATCTTCGGCTTGGACATGGTTATCTCCTTACACCACACAACAAATGTATTTTGGAGCAATCCTACTCACCGGGCAAATCGAAAGGGTTGGGAGAGCAGAAGGTGATTTTGCTTGCCACCCGTCCGGTTGGGTTACGGCCGCTTGCCGTTCAGATTTCCGCCGCCGATCAACAGCCCGGTTTGCAGCTTCAAACCTGCCTGGAGCGCTGCTGACTTGACTGGCCCAGTTTGTTTGGTAGGGGTATTGGTTTGTTTTTTCATAATAATCTCCTTAAAATATCTGATCGAACCTGGAATATTACCCACTCAGCTCGCTGAATGTTGACCCGGCCGCCAATCCAAACAGGTTAAAGGGCATCTGCGCAAGGTAGATGACCAGCGAGTTCTGGCCAATTTTGATCAAAGCGCGCACAACCGCCGTGTCTGATAGATCGGGTAATTCAAACTTACGGGTGTTACCGTTCGGGTAGAGCGTCCTGCCAACCGCCAGCCCAATCAACAGGAAACCCAGCCAGGGAGCCAGGGGGGTGTAATCGGCAAAGACCCGATTCACAGGCAGCAGCCCCAGCAGCAGCCACCACGGCGCGCCAGACAGGATCGGCGGGGCTAACAGCGTGCCCGCCGCCAAAATCGCCAGCGCGCTGGCCGTCACAACCGGAATTGGCAGGCTGATGAATGGGATCGACAGGATGGTGGCCAGACCAAATAGATGCAGGACGCCAAAATAAATCGGAGACGACGGAACGATCAGCACAGAAGCCAGGCTGACCATCATTCCCAGGCTGAACAGTATCGTTCCACGCTTCAACCAACTCCGGCGTAATTTGTTCGGATCGTTGGATCGCAGCGCGCTGATGGCCATCCCAATCCCGCTCAAACCCAGGAAAGCCGAGGCGCCAATACTGGTAATCCCAAACCACAACCCGGGGAAGGCGGCAAGTGTATAAGCCAGCAATGCCCGCCAGGCAGGCTGCAGCTCCGGCGCCAGACCGTTCACACACTGCTCAAACAGGTTGGAATGCAGGATGGCGGTGCCAATGAAAAACGTGGCGGACGAGGCAATCAACGTAATTTTAAGCGGCACCCAGAATGCCAACAGCGCCTGTGCCAGCATCGGCTGCAAGGCGGCACCCCAGCCATCCATACCGTGCTTGATCAACATCATGCCAATCGCCAGGCCTCGCAG
>CAIMZS010000441.1 GCA_903846015.1 uncultured Anaerolineae bacterium
CCACTCTTGAGCTCCAATTGCCCACCCGCCGGGATTTCAACAGGTTTGTCAACCAGGTTCATCCCCATGCTGCCATCCGCTTTCATGGCCATTTCATGCACTTCAATCGAGCCGCAGGCCGGGCTTTTACCCGAAAGCAGCTTATCAGGTGCGGTACCGCTGTTCTTAATCAGCATGAAAATACCGCCGGCTGTTGGCATATCCATTGAAGGCTTTCCCCAGGCGCTTTCAATGCTCAACGCCGGGGCTGCGGCCGGTGCTGGCGTTGCTGCTGGTGCACAACCTGCCAGTGCAGAAATCAGCATCAGGCCTAAAACAAATGCAGTCAATAATCGGAACTTCATATCTCTTCTCCTTGGGTCAATTAGAATTTAAGCGCATTGGCGCTTTTACACCAATTAAGAATGCATCGTTATTTTGAAATCCATAGAATCGATGAATTTCTGAAAATTTGCTAAAGTATAAGACTGATTGATAAGATTTTGTAAATTTTATCACCATTTATTATCGCGCGGATTTATTTCAGAAAAATTAATCCTAAAATAGATACATCCTCGAGCGATTTGCGCGTGGGGGGAGTGCAAATGAACCATTTCGCCCTCAGGCAAGAAGCCAGGAATGGTTCGTATCCTGCTTCCATTCTCTGACGCTGTCTGGCAGACTATATTTGACAGTCACACCAGGCCGACCCCAGATTTACTTCATATGTGTTTGACTTCTGGTAAATAAAAATCAAACACATATTGGTGGCTTTTGAATCTGGGTATTTCATTATGGCGAATGATGAATATAATAATAGTTGATAAGTTTATCTATTATTATCGCGCAATCGCAGAATATAAAAGTAAAAAGTCGATACTGTGGAAGGATGTGATAAATGAGTTTATTGGTAGCGTTTCTTACAGGTTTTACAACCGGCGGGCTGGGTTGCCTGGCAATGCAGAGCGGTTTGATCGCCAGTACGCTGGCGCACCAGGCCGAACAGGATATGCTGGCTCAGATAGGTTCATCAACCCAAAGGTTTAAACCGCAAATCGCCCAACCAATTCTTTTATTTCTCGCGGCAAAGCTGACGGCGTACACCATCCTGGGTTTTTTGCTTGGCGCGCTTGGTTCAGTTTTACAACTGACACCCGTAATGAGCGCAATCCTATACCTGGCAATTGGTGTTTTTATGCTGGGGAATGGATTACGCATGTTAAACGTCCACCCAATTTTTCGCTATTTTGTGGTTGAACCACCCTCCTTTCTCACAAGGTACATCCGAAAGAAATCCAAAAACGGTACATCTGTCGTGACGCCACTTTTTATGGGAACTCTCACTATTTTCCTGCCCTGTGGAGTGACCCAGGCGATGATGGTGGCGGCGCTTGGCGTTGGGTCCGGATTTCAAGGCGCCGGCCTGATGTTTGCCTTTATCCTGGGTACCTCGCCGCTCTTTTTCTCGGTATCCTATTTTGCCACGCGCATCAGCGCCACGCTCGAAAAATATTTCACCCGCATCGTGGCCGTGACAATGGTGGTGTTGGCCCTGGTGTCGGTCAATTTTGGTCTTAACCTGTTAGGTTCTCCAATTTCCTTCACCAACGCATTCAATACAATCACCACATCTCTGGATCTTTCAAAAGTAGGCTTCCAAAGCGGTTTCGCGATTAATGTAACCGAGGATGGATATAGTCCGGTTGTTTTACATCTGCCCGCCAATAAAGCGGTGACGATCGAATGGGTAACGCAAAATACCCAGACATGTGCCCGCGCGGTTGTCATCCCTGGTTTAAATTACCAGAAAACCTTGCCAGCTACTGGTCGAGTAAAATTTGAGATCCCTGCCCAGCAAAAAGGAACCGTTCAGCGCTATTCCTGCTCGATGGGGATGTATCTGGGTCAATTGGTATTTGATCTCGAATAACTTCTTGAATTTGTTACTGGTTGAAATTCTCTCGTTTTGATTTAAAAAAGCAGCACCGGTCAGATGCTGCTTTTTGGTTCCCGAAATTGCTTGCGAGCAGGCACTAACCCAAGGATTATGAAAAGGTGGGTTAACCGGGTTAATCCCTTTTGCATAGAAAAACAATCCTTGAATAACCCCTGTTTATACGCCCGGAGATGATAAAATTATAAAAAATTATCATAAATTATCAATTGTGTAGTCTTCATGGCACTCGAAGATAACATCAGGAGATCTGCAATGTTTACAAACCAATTTAGCAAGACACACGCAAGCGATTCACATCGGGTACTGTTTGTTAATCACGGATCGTTATTGGATGAAGGTGTGATGAGCCTGGTGGGCGCGAATCCAGAATTGGAAGTCATGAAGGTTGATTATGCTGGCGATGAACTACTCGCCAGAGATATCACTGTGACTTGTCCAGATGTTGTGATGATCAGCCAGGAACGAAC
>CAIMZS010000442.1 GCA_903846015.1 uncultured Anaerolineae bacterium
ACGGCCTGCGCAAATACCCGGCTGACCCGCAGAAATCGCTCAACTTTGCCACCGCTTCAGCCTGTCTCAAACACAGCATCGTGGGCGATTTCAACGCGGTCAGCGTGGCCGAAGTCGAAGCCCTGATGGCTGGCGATGCCTCCGGGCGCGTTTCACGATAGAAGGAGATCTTGTGGCTCGTTTTATGCGTTTGGATGTAACCAATACTTTGCTGGATACCGGCATACTGCCCCTGTTTTATAACGGAGAGGTTGAAGCCGCGATTGAACTGGTTAGCGCTTGTGTGCGCGGCGGTGCGCGCGCGATTGAATTTACCAATCGGGGCGAAATGGCCTACCCAGTCTTTACCGACTTGGTCAGACACTTTGCCAAAACTGACCCGTCTGTTATTTTGGGTGTGGGGTCGATCATTGATGCACCTACCGCGGCGCTTTACATGGCCGTCGGTGCAAACTTTATCGTTGGTCCGAGTTTTAACCCCGAGATTTCGCGCCTATGCAACCGGCGCAAGATCCTGTACCTGCCGGGCTGCTCCACCGAGAATGAAATCAGCAACGCGGAGGAATGGGGCGCGGAGATCTGCAAGATTTTCCCCGGCGAATCGGCCGGTGGCCCGGGCTTTATCAGCGCCGTGATGGCGCCCTGTCCCTGGCATCGCCTGCTGCCCACCGGCGGCGTGGATGCCACCGAAGCCAGCATCGGCGAATGGATCAAGGCCGGGGCGGCAGCGGTTGGGTTGGGCAGCAAGTTGATCTCTACCCAAGCTGTCAAGAGCAAGGATTATGATGGCATCGCTGAGAAAACGGCGCAGTGTGTAGGCTGGGTGCATTCGGCGCGTGGCGAATCGGTTTTCAGTGGTGTGGAGCATATCGGGTTGTATGCCCATCAATCCAACCCCGAAGCGTTGAGCGCCTGGTACCAACAGACCTTCGGCCTGCAGCGCAAGGAAAGCAGTGGGGCATTTTTTGTCTCCGGTTCTGGGGCGGGCCGCATCGAATTTCCCAAGGCCGGCGCGGCGGCCCAGGTACATATTGCTGTACGCGTCAGCAATTTCGAAGCCGCGGTTGCGCATCTGCAAGCAAAAGGGATCAGCCTGAAAGATGTATCCATTAAACCTGATTCCAAATTTGGTTATCTGGATGTCGCCGATCCCGAAGGGAATCTTATCCACCTGTTGTGGCTGCCCAAAAAGTAAGAATACTCTTCAAGGAGGGTATTTCATGCCGGTCAACATTTACGCTTGTTACCCAGTTTGGTTGTTGTCGCCCTATTGGTGAGCCTGGTTTTGGGCGTCAACCAACCTGCCCGAGCCCAAACGGGAGGTCTGCTGGTCCCGCCCGAAATCCTTGGCGAGCTGGTGTACGTGCCTTTTCCAGTAAACATTAATCTGCACGGCAAGCTGGATGATTGGCAGAATATTCCGGCGCAAACGGTAACGAAAGAGCCATATGTCAGCGCCAACCCCGGCGAAAATAGCCCGCTGTTTTTTGTAGTTGTGGCGGATAACGAGAATTTATATCTCAGCCTGTTCATTGTTGACAAAAATATTATCACGGGGCAGCATGAACCGAATTGTTGGAACGAAGACTCGCTGAAGTTTTATCTGAATATAAGCGCTGATTTGAATGCCACCGTCTATGG
>CAIMZS010000443.1 GCA_903846015.1 uncultured Anaerolineae bacterium
CCATTCATGGCGCGCGCATCTTTGTTATTCTCTTGAGTCAGTCGCCTATGCAGCAACCTCACCTTTTTCACCACGTTTGAACCAGTTCTTCCACTCGCGGTTTTCCCAGACTACCAGGATGGGCGAAGCATTGAAAATCGATGAGTATGTGCCGCTGAATACACCCACCAGAAGGATGATCACAAAATGGCGAATGCTTTCTCCGCCAAAGAGGGCCAGCGCGAACAGGGTGAACATAACGGTCAATTGAGTGTTGATCGAGCGGTCAAGCGTTTGCACTACTGAGTGATTGACCACTGTTTCGAAATCGACGCGCCTGTAAATGCCCAGGTTTTCACGGATACGGTCGAACACCACGATGGTATCGTGTACCGAGAAACCGATGACCGTTAAAAGCGCGGTAAGGAATAACGAGTCTGCTTGCCAACCGAGTACAACACCCAGAATGGCCTCGACGCCCACCACCACCAGCACATCGTGAAGCATGGCGATGACAGCAGCTGTGCCGTAGCGGAAGGCATGCTGAATGGAACGAAAGGCAAACCAGATATAGGCCAGGATTGCGAACGCCGCCAGGGCAACAGCCCCGGTTGCAGCCTGGGCAACTTCCTTGCCGACTGCAGCGCTGACGGATGTAAAGTTTAGAATGGTTGTTTTGCTTCCAAACTTGGTTTCCATCGCAGCAACGATCTTGGCTTTGGTGGCATCATCCATGGCTTTTGAACGGATCGAGATGGAGTCAGTTCCGAGCGGCTGCACAATGGGATCTTTGATCGGCTGCGCAGCAGTGGAAAAATCATTGTATATGGCTTTTACATCTGCGATTGCGGGCTGGATGCCCGAAGCAAACTGCACTTCCAGCAGCGAGCCGCCGGTGAAGTCAATACCGAGCGGTAGAGGGCCTTCTGCAGGGTTTTGCGCCCAATGGATGCCCATGAAGATCAGGCCTGGGATGATGACCAGCAGCGAAATGGCGAAATATAGGTAGCGGTTCTTAATGATATTCATTGGATATCTCCTACAGCCCAAACCAGCGCGGGTGATCGACAGTTTTGATATTGTCCATCAGGGTATGCAGGTAGGTACGGGTCACAATGATGGCTGTGAACAGACTGACTACCACGCCAAGGGCCAGTGTCACAGAGAAGCCCTTCACCATGCTGGCACCGAAAGTGTTGCCAAAAATATAGAGGATCAAGCAGGTGATCAGCGTTGATGAGTTTGAGTCACGGATGGAGGGCCAGGCACGCTGCCAGCCAAGATCAATGGATTGGCGCAGTGTTTTTCCCGAGCGCAACTCTTCCTTCATTCGTTCAAAGATAAGGATGTTGGCATCCACCGCCATGCCGATACTCAAGATAAAACCGGCGATGCCCGGCAGGGTCAAAACGACCGGGATCATTTTGAACAGGGCTAAAGAGAAAAGCGCATAAGTGATCAGCGCCAGATCTGCCACGAAGCCCGGGATGCGGTAGTAAAGCAGCATGAACAGGATGACGATGCCCAACCCGATCGAACCAGCCAGCAGGCTTTTATTGACGGATTCTGCGCCCAGGGTCGCGCCGACGCTGCGGCTTTCAACTACGGTTACCGGAACCGGCAGCGAGCCGTAGCGCAGTTGGATAGCAAAGGCATTTGCACTGGCCTGGGTATAGCTGCCAGTGATGACGCCCGAGCCGTCTGTGATGGGGTTGTTGATGCTGGGCGAGGAAATGATTTTTTTATCAAGTACGATGCCAAGGATCTTGTTTTTGTTTGCAGTCGTGTGCTGACCGAAAACTTTGACAAAGTCAGATTTCAATGAAAAGGCAATTTCGTAGCCACCGGTATTCGCGACCTGCACGCCAACGGTTTGCAGTGCGGTTCCGGTCATCAGGGTGTGCCAGACCCGCTCGGTGGGCTTGGTGGTTGTATCGCTTGCAGGGGTGGCGCTGCCCGGACTGCCCTGGTCGGTTTTGATGACAGTTCCGTCGGGCAGGCGGGTGTCACCGAAATCGACAAACTCAAGCATCCCGGTCTGTTTTACAGATGCGACCACTTCTTCCGGGTTATTGATGCCTGGGAATTCAGCGATAATGCGGCGCGGGGGAGCAACCTGCATATTGACTTCGCTGACACCCAACCCGTTTACGCGGTTCTCCAGGATGGTTTTGGTGGTTTCCAGGTCTCCGGTTGTGACCGTGATTCCTTCAGGTACTTCAAGAAGGGCCTGTAGACCACCACGGAGATCAAGCCCCAGGCTGATCTTTACGTTGCGGCTAAACAAGGGTTGCGAGTTGAAAGGATTGGTGATGGTGATGGTGTCGCTCAGGTTGATCCATAACGATAGTACGATCAAAATAAGCACTACGATCAGTGTTGCGTAGGGACGACGATTCATGTATCGTTTCTCCATATCATAAAAATACCAGCCAGTGGCTGGCGTGATGGCAAGGAACGATTATACCGCTATTTGGGTATATTCGGGAGAAAAAAAGACGGGTTCTTTGGAAAAATCCGTGGTTGTGGCATATATGGTGGTCAGGTAAAAAGCCTGTAACCTTCAAGATCAAGGTAGATGCGCCGAAAAGATTGTGAATATTCGTAATTCCATAGCAACGCCGCTTCAGCACCTTGATCTTATTGTTAAAGCATCACAGCGAAACCATTTAGGACGATATCGCAAATAAGTTGGATGCCCAAATACAGGCAAATATCGGCACAGTTCAGAAGTGGTAAACAGCACCTTTACAAATTGATAGAAGACAGGTAGCCAACGAACGGATAAGATAGAGTTTCACACAAAATCTATTCGGACGAGAGG
>CAIMZS010000444.1 GCA_903846015.1 uncultured Anaerolineae bacterium
GCACACCTGCTTTGCACTTGCTGATAATGTTGTAGCGGATCACATCCCGGTGGCTTTTGGGAAGCATGAAGGTGCGCACGCCGATGAAAGTTGCGTCAGAAAATGAAAACCCAGCCTTATCCAGGGCTTCGTACAGATCATTGACTATTCCTTTAGGCGGCATGGCGAGCCTCCGAGATGGCCGAGATGAACTCGAAGTCCAGGCGCTGCTGCTTGGCGCGCTGGTTTGCCTTGCGTTGGTCACCGTGACCTTTACGTTTGGCAGGCTGATAATCATTGATTTCTTCATTTTCAGCTTCATCTTTGACTTGGCTATGGTTCTGATACTTGTTATTTTTCTTGCTCATGTTGGCTCTCCTTTAGTCGCCAAAATAATTGAGTTCGGAATACTTCCGGCTGATTGAGTGGCTCTTTCGCCTTGAACCATCGTCCGAGCGAAGAGCCTTGTGATATTCACTCTTCAGGTCTTTGCCACGCCAGGATCTGGTGTTGCCCCCGGACATCCGCTTTTTAGCGCAGGGTTGGTGATAAAGAATCTCACCACCAGCCAGGTATAAAAGCTCGATCCTGGTGCGCATCAGTCCGTTTTCAAGGTGCCACTTCGGTTTCAGGTTTGATTCATACATCCACTTTGGTTTCATCATTGGCCTCCTTAGTGCCAATTTAGCTTTACTGGAGCGGCCAGCACCGTTGTCCCAACGCAGGACAAATAAAAGACGCCCTCTACGAATAGAGAGCGTCTTTGATTTGCCCTGCCAGGGTAATGAGAATTATGGAATAATTATGTTTTGCTCTATTAACCGGGCGTAAATCTCGAGAGGACTACCTGAGAACTCCATAAGAGTTTTTGCCCTGGTATAGCCAGTGAACTCAAGGTATTTCACTCCATCGCTTATGGTTGTTGCTTCGTCAATCACGAACGATGTGGCTTGATACCAACTCCCGCTTGATTTATTGAAGCCAATGATTCTGGTTCCAATTCGACCATCAGGAAGTTGGCATAAGAATGCCCATCGTGAGAGCGATTTATTCCAGCCCATCCACCACGTAGCACCACCGCTAGCAAGGCATTGGCGTACTTCGTCATGATCGATTGGATGTTTATTTGCTGCGTGTGTCAGGGAGTTAAAAACAAAAGTCCCGGTCATGATGAGCATGGCCAGGACTATGAATAAACCGAATGGCAGTTTTGGAGTCTGCCTCTCCATGATGAGAGTTGTCATTTTTGCCCCCACCATTTCTTAATTCGGTAGAACCAGAACAGAATATCACCACGTAAATACCCAGGCGCGCCAAAAAAATCTCGCTGGCGCAAAGCCTTTACAAAGTTAAAACTCATACTGGGAAATTTCATTCTTTCCTCCTTGCCAATTATAACTCTGTGCATATTGAACTCCTTAGTCAACTTGGATGGGAATAGTGAGCAAGTGCTGCACCAGAATACCCACTATCTTACAGTAATGGGTAAACGGGCGAAGGATTGCTTGTTGTTCTAATGCAGGCTTGAACCATGTGTAAATCAATTGCAGGGCATTAGCTGTAAATCGATAAAATCCTGTGCCTTATCCAGCAGTTCATACACATCACAATTTGCGTATGTGCTTTCGCTGCGCGGTAAGTTGTAATAATATTTCCGGACGATTTCCCCTTCTTTGTAATCATAGACATGGAACGA
>CAIMZS010000445.1 GCA_903846015.1 uncultured Anaerolineae bacterium
GGCGCACTTGTTCTTTGCCGGTTGTGGCAATCTCCACTTAAGTGGAAAATTACCACAATAAGGAGGGGGGATTGCCACGCGGGAGAGCGCCGTTCGCAATGACAGGAAGTGCAGACCCCCTCCGGCCTGCGGCCACCTCCCCCATTTTCACAGACCGAAAATGGGGGAGGCTCGAGCAGAACTTCCCATCCTCAACCTTAATAAACTTGATTTGTTAAGATTCGAGCCGTTGACAATATAGAATATTTGTTCTACGATGATGGGAGGATATTTCTTGATTCACACGGAGATGACAATGGGATATCAAATTGAAATTGCCTTAATTTTCGACACCTGGATGAAAACCTTACCCTTCGAGGAGCGGGAGGCCTGCAGCAGAGCCATCAAAAACGCTATGACCCGGCTGGAAAATATCGGTGATCTCAGCGCCAAGGAGCTGGTCATTGCGCTGCTGCTGTTTTGCGACGGCAAATTCCCGCAACCCCCGCCAGCCAAATAAATCTTCCACCAGCAACCCCGCCCCCTGTTCTTGCCTGTTGCCTGTCATTTGCCTTTTTGCCTGTCATTTGCCTTTTTGCCTGTCGTTTGCCTTTTGCCTGTCGTTGCGAAACCGGCACTCTTGCTCTTTGCCGGTTGTGGCCTCGTGCGGGAACCGGAAGTATGGCCTGCCTAGCAGGCCGCAAGAAAATAAAACAAAAAAATGGAGCTATTTATGTCTGAATTAACACTTGAACACATCAAAGAATTAAAAGGCGCCGCGCTCAGCGCTTATATTTTGCTGCACTTTGCCGATACAGCCGTAAGCCAGGAATGGCTTATTTGTCACAGTGGCTATACGACAAAAACAATCGCATCTGCGCTTGAGTATCTTCTCCAAACCGGGCGAGCTTTCAAAACCGCATCCGGATGGCTCGCCACCGGCCCGGCCGAGATCATCATCGCTCCAGTCGAGATCGACATCGACGATTCAACTTACGATTCGACTGGCCGTGCGGGAACCGGCACTATCGAAAAAACATCCAAAAGGCCTCGCGCTGCAGCTGCCAATAGGGAAAAAAATTCCCTATCCGACCCTATTATTATTATTAACAATACTAGACCAACACAGAGTGAAGAGAGTAATAATAATAAAAATAATAATAAGAACTATACGCCCAACAGGGAAAAAAATTCCACCCCCAGCGCAGAAAACCCCATTTGGGACGAATTGCGCCGGATCGGGATTTACCGCAATGTGCGTACCGAAAAAATGCTGCAGCTGCCACACGTCAACATGGATTACATCCGCGACCTGATCGATCAGTTCGTCGAACAGGGCAAGGGCGGATACCAATGGGGCGGATTATTTGTCCAGTTATGCGAGCGCGCCGAGAAAGTTAAGGATCACAAAGTCTTCTCGCATGGTCACAAACCGGATTGTGACTGCAACTTATGCAAAATGGACCAGGCGATTGAATATTCCCGCCGAAACCAGCGCAGATGAGCTGATCAGGCCGCACCAACAAAAATCCGGGAAACTGCCGGTGAAACAGAAAAATTACCCGAGCGGTGTCATGCGCGGATGCAAAACATAAGCCTGCGCCAGCCGGCGAGCTGATCCAAAACGCAGAGATACACTTCTCCCAACCATCCGCCCCCACAAGGAGAAAAAAAGTGGAAAACATGATCAAAAGACTTCCCAACGAAACCAATCGCGCGTATTCAGCCCTGCTGGAATACCTGACCTTCGGCCCAACCCGCAGCCTGGAAAAACTGCGCAAGAGTTCGTACCAGTCCCAGGAAAAACTTTATGCTATGTCCAGCGTGAAAGAGTGGTCCATAAGATACAACTGGGTAGCCCGCTCGCAGGCCTTCGATGACCGCATCGCCGCAAACGCGGCGGCAGCCTATGAAACCCGCCGGGCCGCCATCATGGACCAACACCTGGCGCTCACCCATGAACGCGTCGAAAAGCTCTACAAGATCTTCGCCAAATTGGAGCCGTACCTGGAAAACGAAGCCACCGTCTGGCTGGCTGAACCCAAGATGGTGGGCGAGGAACGCGTGGATATCATGCGCTTTAACGCCCCGCTCTTTGACCAGCTCCGCAAGGTGCTGGCAGATATCGCCGCCGAAGTCGGCGGGCGCGTCAAACACGCCGAAATCTCTGGCAAAGACGGCCAAGCCCTGGTCACCCAGACCCAATCCGTCAACCTTTCACTGCTGAGCGATGAGGAACTGGAAACTCTCGACCGGCTGGTACAAAAGGCGGAACTATGACCCGCAGACCCGACAACCCATACCTATCCCCGCGCATGCTGGAAATTATGAGCCTGCTTGCCAACGGCAAAACCCGCAAACAGGTTTCCAGTGAATTGGGAATAAGCGTCAACACAGTGCGCAGCTATTTGCAAAGTACCTACCAGAGCCTGGGAGTCAAGACTCTCATCCAGGCGCTGCTGGCAGCCCGCAAACATTACCCCGATTTTTTCGAGGCCGACCCCGGCAGCGAATTCATCCCGGCGCTAATAGGAGAAATCGACCCGGCCAATTCCGGCAAGCTCGGGTTGGCGCGGATCGGCGCTTTCGTCCCGGTGCTGGTCAAGAATTACGACCCGGATGGCAACCCCACCACCCAGCGCTTCCTGATCCACCTGAGTAAAGCGCAAAACCAAACCGGCCAGGTTAAATTTTAAGAATAAAGCGCCTGGCAGCCCGCCATCCAAAAATCGTTAACTTGTGCGATAATATCAACAAAGGGCCAAACGGGTCAGACCCGGTTTTCAAGATACGAGACAATTATGTGGATTGGTCATTCTCGAAAACACCAGGGTGAAATAATAACCCGGCCAGCGCACACGCCATGCGGCGACCGGGAATGAAGGCTATGATGATTAAAATTGCTCAACTGTTCCCTGCCCAATACACATGAGGCAAATATGAACC
>CAIMZS010000446.1 GCA_903846015.1 uncultured Anaerolineae bacterium
ATTGGTGGTACTTTTCCACTTAAGTGGAGATTGCCACAACCGGCAAAGAACAAGTGCGCCGGTTTCGCAATGACAGGCAAAGGGCAAAGGACAAGTGCGCCGGTTGCGCAATGACAGGCGCCCGGCAACGACAGGCAAAAGGCTTTAAAATGGCATCCCCCCATGGGGTTACTCCCATGGGGGGATGCCTGTTCAGCACAGCCTGCCAGCCTAATATCCCTTTTGCAACTCTACCTTCAAGCGCTCGAACTGCCGCTCCAATTCGCGGATGCCTTTTTGCATGGCCGAGAGGTCACCGTTCTTGCCGAGCTTCTCCATTTCATAGGCCGTTGCCCGCAGCGCTTGCCCACTGATGATGGCCGCTGCGCCTTTAATGCTGTGCGCCTGACGCTCAGCGCTTATCTTGTCACCGCTCTCCACAAAATCTTTGAGAGCCTGGATTTGAACCGGAATATCTTCCAGAAAACCTGAAATCACAACATTGATCAGCTCCTGATCATTGACCAGGCGCTCGAGCAGATCGTTTTTATCGAACACAACCGGGCTGCCTATCCCATCATCGGCGGCGTGGGGAACTTCAGCCGGGTGGGTGGCGCGAGCCTGACCATTCTCTTCCGGCAGCCAGCGTATGAGCATATCGGACAAGATTTGCGGCTTGATCGGCTTGGGTAGGTAATCGTTCATTCCGGCCGTCAGGCACAGCTCGCGGTCCTCCTTCAAGGCGTTGGCCGTCATTGCAATAATCGGAATGGCGTGGTTCTTGACGGATGAATGGCTGCTGCGTATGCGCCGGGCGGCCTCCAACCCGTCCATCACAGGCATCTGCACATCCATCAGCACCAGGTCATAGGGCATCTTTTCCAGGGCTGTGAGCGCTTCTGCACCGTTTGCAGCCACATCGATTTGATGCCCAAGTTTTGCCAGGATGGCCTGTGCCACTATTTGATTGGTGCGATTATCTTCCACCAGCAAGATGCGCGCGCTGTTGTTTGCAAACTCCAGGTTCAGTTTGCCGCTGCCCGGTGTTTTTACTGGCGCCGGGCTGCTGGCAAGAGGTTTGTTCCGCTTGGAGCGCGCCGTAATCAGCACATTGAAGAGATCAGAATACCGCAGCGGCTTGGTGATGAAGGCTGAAAAGCCAACTTTTTCGAACTGGCGGGTATTTATGCGCGCGCTGATCGGAGACATTAAGATCAGGATGGTATTGGCCAGGCGCGGATTATTTTTGATGGCTTGCGTGAGAGAAGCGGGATCCGTGCCGGGTATGTGCAGATCGACAATTGCAAATTGGAAGGGGCTGCCCTGTTCAGCAGCGCTGATCAACCTTTGCAACCCGGTCAGGCCGTCACTGGCATTCGCGGGGCGCATATTCCAACTGGTCAGGCGCAGATTCAGTAAATCGCGGCTGCCGGCATTGCCATCCACCACCAGGATGCGAACTCCCTCCAGGTTGGTGTCCTGATCTGGTTGGTCGCTGCCCCAGCCTGAGTCGGGCTCAGGTTGGCTTTTCAGGTGAACTGTAAACCAGAATTCAGAACCATGCCCGGGCTCGCTCTTCACGCCGATTTTGCCGCCCATCAATTCCGTCAACTGCTTCGAGATGGCCAACCCCAACCCGCTGCCGCCGTATTGGCGAGTGGTGGAAGAATCAGCCTGGCTGAATTTTGCAAACAGTTTGCCAAGTTGTTCGGGCGGGATGCCAATGCCGGTGTCACGCACCGAGAAGCGTAGATCGACATAATTAGAAGCAATCCCGGCCTGCGAGATTACCATCTGGTTCGTCAGAATGCTGACCCAAATGGTAACTTCTCCCTGTTTGGTAAACTTAATGGCATTGCCCACCAGGTTGGTGATGATCTGGCGCAAGCGCCCGGGGTCACCAAGCACCAGCCTGGGAACATCCGGGTCAATATTGCAGAGCAATTCCAGTCCTTTTTCCTGGGCAATAACGGCCGTGTTGGTCGAAAAATCATCCATCACGTCATGCAGGTCGAAAGCGATTTCTTCCAGTTCCAGTTTCCCGGCTTCTATTTTGGAGAAATCCAGGATATTGTTGACCAGGGTTAGCAATACTTCACTGCTGGACTGCAGCGTTTCGGCATAGCCGCGCTGATCGTCCTGCAGGTGGGTATCCAGCAGCAGCCCGGTCATGCCGATCACCCCATTCAGGGGGGTGCGGATTTCGTGGCTCATGTTTGCCAGGAACTCGCTTTTGGCAATATTGGCCGATTCAGCCTGTTTGGCAAGGCTTTTCGCCAGAAGTACCGATTCATTGAGCTGGCGGTTGCTCTCTTCCAACTCCAATTCGATCAGTTTGCGCGCAGTGATATCCTGAATTGTGCCAGACATATGGGTTGGCGCGCCAGTGTCATTCAGGACCATCTCGCCTTGATAGTGCACATATTTAATCGTGCCGTCCGTCAGCAGGATGCGATGGGTCGTTTCATACGCGCCTGCTCCGCTTTTGGGGAAGGCATGAAAGACTTTATTCGCGTTTTCACGGTCTTCCGGATGGATGAAACCAAGGTGGGAATCATTGCTGACCTGATAGGTGTGCGGGTCGACCCCAAAGATTCGGTAAGTTTCATCCGACCACCAGGTTTCATGTTTGTCGGGATAGAATTCCCAACTGCCGATCCCCGCGATTTTTTGCGCTTGTTTAAGCTTATCCTGGTTGTCACTCAGTTCTTTTTCAGTGCGCTTGCGTTCGCTGATGTCACGCGAGATGCCGATGATCTGGGATTTGCCGGCTGCGCTCAGGATGATGGTCATGGTCGTTTCGGTTGGCACGACCGACCCATCTTTGCGAGTCTGGTCGAATTCTGCAAAATAATTTTGCTCAACTTTTTGCTTCAAAATATCTGGTATTTCATTAAGCAGCCAGGTGGCAAAATTGTATGATTTTGGAGCAAGTGTTTCGGACAGAGTCTGCCGCTGCGCTTCTTCGACTGTAAAGCCTCGCAGTTTTTGAACGGATGGGCTGACATAGATGAACGTCAGCGTTTCAATATCCATCATCCAGATCACGTCTGTGGAATGTGTGGCGATCAATTCGTATTTGGCGTTGATCTCACGCGCCGCGGCTTCGGCGCGCTTGCGTTCGGTGATGTCGCTATCTGAACCGCGATACCCGGTTAACTGGCCGTTATGATCCACCAGCGGAATTCCGTTGGTGGAGACCCACACAATCTGCCCATCCCGGGTTATCATCTGGTTCTCAAGATTGCTGAAGGCTGCCTGCTGTTGGAAGCCTTCGAAAGCGGCAGCCTTGAATGCTTCGCGGCCTTGCTCGGGATGGAAATCGTAGAAATGTAAATGGCCGACGATTTCTTCGGGGGCATAGCCCAGGATTGGATGGGAGGTCTGGCTGATGTAGGTGTAAAGCCCGTCAGTATCCACTTCCCACGTAAATGTCCGGCTGTGTTCTGCCAGGGTATTGAAGCGTTCATTACTTTTTTCCAGAGCATTTAATAGGAGCTTGCGCTCGGTAATATTTTCGTGCGTCACCACAATGCGAATGGATCCATCGCCTGTAAAGCGCGTCACCCTGGCAAGAAACCAGCGTTTTACGATGTCAGGGCCGCGGAAATAGTCACACGGATACTCAAGCGAAAATGTTGGCTGGATATTCGCGATCGCCGCTCGAATGCCGTTCGCCATCGCGGTGGCATAGACGGCATCCGGCCCAGTGGTGGCATCGCACACTGCCAGATAATTGACGCCTTCACACGCAGCCGCAGGCTCTGCGAGTTCCGCTTGGGCCAGCTCGCGCCATTTTTTATTGACTGATAGGATCGTGCCAGTTTCATCCAGAATTGCGATTGTCTCTTTTAACGCGTCGATGGTATTCCGCATGAGGCGTTCCACTTCGAATAAACCATATTCCATCTGTTTGCGGTGGGTAATATCTTGCCCATAGATGGTGACACCCACGATTTCACCGGGGGGGGGCATCCGGGCTGGAAGAGCCCGAGAAAAAGTGTACCGGCGTAAAGTGGAATGCCATGTTGCGTACATCGGTTTGGGTGCGCGTCATCGTTTCGATGGAAAAGGTTTCACCCTGCAGGGCGCGGTCGTAATAGCCCTTCCATTCGGCCAATGCCTGTGCCTGTAAATCCAAGCTCAGCATGTTTTCTCCCTTATAAATTCGTCTGCCAACCAGGGCGTTAACATGCTTCTGGAATTGTTGGTTGGATATGATCAGTCTGTATTGCAAGTCGATCGACCAGATACTGCCGCCTGAGTTTTCAATCACTGCTCTCAAATTGGTTTTGCTGGCGCGCAGGGCGGCTTCGGTTTGTTTTTGCTTTAGCAACAAGCCAACCTGGCGGGTGTAGATGGTAACCAGGCTGTTGCCTTGAATTTTTTCCCTGGCGGCATGATGATGGCGAAGTTCCCGATCAGCTTTTCTTGGGTCGAGATTCTCATAAAAACAGCTTCGCCGGGAGTAAAGATTTTAAGGGCAGTTTCGAGGGCGTTTGGGGGAAGTGTGGGCCCGGCAAGCTCGAATATGGATGGAAAATGAAGGATGGTGTCACCGGCCGTCTGTAAAAGCAAATCTGCCTTGTAGGGCCATTTTTTTCCCATCAAGCCAGACCCCAAAAGCTCCGTAATTTTCTGAAGCGTTTCGCCGAAGCCTGAGATAGCCATGGTTTGAAAAACCATTTCGTTCTCATCAAACTGGTTGAAAATGGCATATTTTCCCCCGGAGATGATTAATATATCGTCGCAGATGCTTTGATAATCAAGTTCGCTTTCAGTATTCTCGAGCAGGTTATTTGAAAAAGGCAGCAGCCTGGCCAGACCTTGATTTATTTCGTCTGGTGCAGGTACCTGGTCGTCCAGGTCGGGGTGGGCTTGTTCATTTGAAAAACGTGGCTGCTCAGTCATCAGGCTGCTCCGGTTGCGATGGTAAATTGCGTGTTATGTTTTTTTTACCCAGGTCGAATATTTTAAAATCAAAAATATGGTCAGGATAGCGCCGGGCTGCGAGTACCATGGCAGTGTGCGAATCGACGTTTCTTTTTTGATTAGCTTGCATCATATCCCAAATCAATCTTTTTGTCATGATTTCTGTGTTGAGATTTACCTGCACATTTGCAGATGAAAATCTCAACAAACGTTGAGAACGTTGGTTAAGACGGGTTGGTGAATGAGTCACACCGCGATTGACGCACCTGCTGCCTTTTTGGTGCTGGCCGCCTTGCCAGACCTTTCAATGTCTATACAGTCTTGGTTACACCGTGCTTTAAAGGGTTGTCTTTTTTTTGATAGTGATAGAATGATTGTGAATAAGGCGACTAACGAAGTGTGTGGAAAGGTTCTTCCCTGACGGTTTCGCGGCTGTTTGCAAGAGTTCAAAATCTGCCGCGCAACCCCGTGCAAAGTTCGAAAAACGAAATATGACAAATGAGGAGCGAAAATGAGAGCATGGACCCGAGTTTCTTTTTTAGTAAATAGTTTGATTATTCTGAGTTTTCTTTTTGCAATCCCGGCTGGCGCGGTGTCTGCGCGCAAAGCGGACAGCGCCGTATCCAATGAAGCGACTGTCTCATTGACCGGGTGGTTTTCAATTGTCTGGGGTGATAGCGACCAGGGCGTATCGCTGGCGCGCTACATGCTCAGCGATGACACCGGCAAGGTTAGCGAGCTGACGCTCGATGAAAGCCAGGTGGCATCCCTTGGCGGCGTGCTGGCATTGGATCGTAAATACGTCAGCCTGGCGGGTGTTTTGGATGAGACCACCGCCGGTTTGAAGGTGACCTCCATCTCGTTGGCCTCCCAGCCGGGAACTGACGCGTTGGGCGGGGGCGTTTCACAGGCGGTGACCGGCTCCAAGCCGTGGATCTCCGTCATGTGCCGGTTCAGTGATTTTCTCGTTGAGCCCAAGACCCTGTCGTTTTTTCAGGGTATGTATTCCAACGTCAAGGGCGGGCTGGATCATTACTGGCGCGAACAGTCTAATGATATCGTCAATGTTGCCGGGAGTACCGCTTATGGCTGGGTAGCACTGCCGCATCCCGAGATTTACTATAACCCGACCGACAGTCAGGGTGGCACGAACCTGGATTTGCTGGCGAACGATTGCCTTGGCGCTGTGGATGCCAATGTCAACTTTGCGCCTTACAGCGGCATCAACATGATGTTCAACACCAATTTTGATAACGGCTTTGCCTGGGGCGGAACCAAGTACATGACCCTGGACGGCGTCACGAAAGTCTGGAGCATTACCTGGGAACCGACCTGGGGCTATGACAACGTCTCGGTCATCGCGCACGAGATGGGGCACGGCTTTGGGCTGCCGCACTCCTCCGGAAATTATGGCAACCCCTATGATAACGCCTGGGATGTGATGAGCCAGGATCGCTACAACTGCGCGGCGGCGACTGACCCAACCTATGGCTGCCTTGCGCAGCACACCATTGCCTACTACAAATATATTCTGGGGTGGGTCAGCCCGGCTGAACGTTATATGGCGTCTATCAGCAGCAAGGCTACCATCAACCTCGAGCAGTTGGCTATGCCCACCACCAGCGATTATAAATTGGCGCAAATCCCGATCGGTGGTTCTTCCACCCATTTTTACACGGTCGAAGCGCGCCGCAAGATCGGTTATGATATCAAATTGCCGGGAAACGCGGTCATCATCCATGAAGTGGATACCTCCCGTGGAATTCCGGCGCATGTGCTTGATGTCGATTTGAACGGCAACACCTCGGATGCCGGTACCATGTGGATTGCTGGCGAGACCTTTACCGATATTCCCAACGGGATCACGGTGCGGGTGGATGCCGCCACGGCAACCGGTTTCCAGGTCACCATCGGTGGGCTGTCTCCGGATAACGATGAATTTGCTCTGCCCGTCATCGTCAGCAGCCCGTCCTTTACCCAGTCTCAATCCACCACCACGGCCTCCACGGCGGCGGATGATCCCTATTTTACAACCCCGTGTGTCGCCAGCAGCGCACACCTGTACAATACGGTCTGGTATCGCTACACTCCTACCATCACCGGCACCCTGTCGGTCAACACGTCCGGGAGTAATTACGACACGGTCCTGGCTGTGTGGACCGGCAGCACACCCGCCGCGCTGGTATTGGCTGGCTGTAATGACAATACCAACGGCGACCAATCCAAAGTGGAGATTCCGGTCACCGCTGGGGTGACTTACCAGATCGAAGTCGCCAGCCACACCGGCGGCGGGGGTCAGTTGAAGCTGAATACGCTGGACAGCTACGCCCTGACAGTCGTCCGGAATGGCAGCGGCACGGTTACCAGTTCGCCCGAAGGGATCAACTGCGGCACGGACTGTTCACATAATTACACTTACGACACTGGCGTCACGTTGACGGCTGTGGCGGCCCCCGGTGCGGCCTTTACCGGCTGGAGCGGAATCTGCAGCGGCACTTCCACCTGCGTGGTGACGATGAATCAGATTCGCTCGGTGACTGCCAACTTTACCACCCTTCAGTATGCGTTGACGGTTAACAAGACCGGCAGCGGCACAGGTACGGTCACCAGCACCAACGTGACCGGCATCACTTGTGGGGCAGATTGCACAGAAAATTATAATTACAACACCAGTGTGACGCTTTCGGCCAGCAGCGACGCTGGTTCGACCTTTACCGCCTGGAGCGGGGCTTGCACCGGCTCGGGCAGCTGCGTTGTCAACATGACCACGGCCCGCGCGGTGACTGCCAATTTTGTCCGGCTCCCTGGGCCGTTCACCATGGATGCGCCGGCTAACCTGGCGACGGGGCAGTTTTCCAGCCTGCGGTTGAGTTGGTTTGCCAGCGGCGGCGCGATCAGTTACGAGTATTGCCTTTCCATAAATGCATCCTTGTGCGCTCCCTGGGTGAGTGTCGGGACGCAAACGGGCGTGGATGTGAGCGGGCTGGCAAAAGGGGTGAAGTATTATTGGAATGTGCGCGCCAAAAACTTGATTGGGTACACCTATGCCACGGATGGGCAGCGCTCATTCACCACTGGTAGTATTCCGGCGGCCTTTTTGAAAACATCCCCGGCCAACAGCGCCTCCGCCTTGCAGACTCCGAATCAGACTCTGAGGTGGGCGACGAGTGCGGGAGCTGCGCGCTATGAATATTGCTTCGACATCACCAATGATAAGCTTTGCGCGAACAATCTGTGGGTCAATGTGGGTACCAATACCAGCGTGGACCTGACCGGCCAACTGCTTTCTAACAAGGTGTATTACTGGCAGGTGCGCTCGGTCAATGAATTCGGTACACAGAGCGCCAATACCGGGTTATGGTGGGCCTTCAAGACGCGGCCTCTGCCGGTTGCACCCGTACTGGTCAGCCCGGTCAGTGCCTTTCAGACTAACAACGCTACCCCCACCCTGAGTTGGAAAGCAGCGGCATCCGCGAATACCTACCAGGTTGAGATTTCCCTCAGTTCTTCCTTCGCGGTCAAGGTGCAAACCAACACAGGTGCGCCGGGCGTACTGACGTATACCACCCTGCCGCTGGCGGGAGGCAAGTATTACTGGCATGTGCGCGCGATTAATCTGAACAGTGAGGGCGGGGCCTGGAGCGCCAGCCGAACTTTCACCGTCGACGTGACTGCGCCGCCTGTACCGGTCTTGAGTTTTCCGAGTGCCGGGGCCAGCTTTAGCGTGACGCCTCCATTCAAATGGTTCGCTTCCAGCGGCGCATTTCGCTACCAATTCCAGATTGACAATGATGCGGATTTTTCAAGTCCGGTTAACACGTCGCCTGAATTGAGCGGTCTTTCTTACACACCGCCTGGCCTGACGTCGGGTGTCTATTACTGGCGCGTCCGCGTCCGCGATGCAGTTGGGAACTGGAGCGCGTGGAGCACGAGCCGGCAGGCGACGAAGTTGTAGGTTGAAATGGTAAGAGCGGTATGAGCCGCAGATTTACGCAGATTTAGTGCTGTCTGAGCCGCAGATTTACACAGATTTAGAAGATTACGCAGATTAGAGCAAGGTTCTAATCTGCGTAATTTGTTTTAGTGTGGATTTAAGGGATGTCTGAAGTGCAGATTTACGCAGATTAGTGCGGGGCGTCTTTCATCTGCGAAATCA
>CAIMZS010000447.1 GCA_903846015.1 uncultured Anaerolineae bacterium
GCAAGAGTATCCAATTAGACTTGAATCCGGTTGTCGTGAATCAGTTACGCGAGCTTGCCCAACGCGAACATGTCACGCTTTTTATGATTTTAGCGACTGCCTATGCCATCTTATTGGGACGCTACAGCGGACAGGATGATCTGGTCATTGGCATCCCGCTGGCAAACCGTCCGCACAAGGAATTGGAGAATATTTTCGGCTACTTTATCAACACCCTGCCGATGCGAGTCAGTTTGAGTGGAAACCCAACCCTATCCGAACTGCTTCAGCGCATTCAACGAATCACTTTAGATGTATTGGCTCACCAGTCTGTGCCTCTTGATAAGTTAGTGGAAGAATTGCATCCTCGACGCGACCCGGGGGTTACGCCTTTTTTTCAGGCTGCCTTTGATTTTATCAATATGGCTTTACCGGGTATTCAGTTAGATGGCTGCGAAATAAGCTCTTACTATCAGGAAATTGCGAACTCAAATTACGATATTTTTATCATCATTCACGAACAGACCCCGCGATGGCTGCTAGAATTTGAGTTCAATACCGATTTATTCGAACTGGCGACAGCAGAAAGGATGCTCACGCATTTTATCCATATTTTGGAATGGATGGTTTCCAACCCGCAAAATGGGATTTGCGAATTTGACCTGCTGACCGACTTTGAGCGGCAACAAATTCTGACGGATTGGAACGCCACCGATACAGACTATCCCAGCCAGAGTTGCCTGCATGAAATATTTGAAGCGCAAGCACAACGAACACCGGACGCCATTGCGTTGGTGTTTGAAGATGAGCAACTGACCTATCGCGAACTTGACCTGCGCTCTGACCAATTAGCGAATTATCTCAAACGGTTCGGTGTCGGTCCTGAAAAAATTGTAGGGCTGTACCTTTTGCCATCCATCGAAGCCATCGTCGCTATTCTTGGAACACTAAAAGCAGGCGCAGCATTTCTGTCATTGTCAACTGCTGAACCACAGCAGCGTTTATCTTTTCTGTTCGCAGACTCACACCCATTGGTCATTTTAACGATGGAACATCTGCGTGAAAAACTACCAGAGAATACCCCGCAAACAATTTCTGTGGACGCAAAATGGGATCATATTTCCACCGCAGCACAACAGGATTCAGCGGACGACGTAAGGCCGGATAATCTCGCATGTGTGATTTATACGTCAGGCTCGACCGGAAACCCTAAAGGGGTCATGCTCACACACCGCGCACTGGTCAGCCATTTTTATTGTGACCAGTTGATTTTTCAGCGTGGACCTGCAGACCGTGTTCTACAGCATAGTTCCTTGAGCTTTGATTTTGCAATCTGGGAAGTTTTTATCGCCCTGTTACATGGAGGGCAATTGATCCTGGCAAACCCAGAAAAGCAATTGGATGTCCATTACCTGACAGAATTAATCGAAACACGACAGGTCACCATTGCCGGGTTCGTCCCTTCCCATTTGGAAATGATTTTGGAAGCCTCGAGCGCAACCCATGCGAATTCATTAAGGCAGGTTTTGTGCGGCGGAGAGGTTCTCAGCCTCGAATTGCAGAAACGTTTTTTTGAAAAATATTCCGCCAAACTATACAATACCTACGGTCCCGCCGAAGCCACTATTGATGTGACCTATTGGGAGTGTCGCCGCGATGAATCACAGAAAAACGTCCCTATCGGGCAGTCCAACCTCAATACACAATTGTACATTTTGGACGACTGGCTCCAACCCGTCCCTATCGGCGTACCGGGCGAGCTGCATATCGGAGGAATATCTATTGCGCGTGGATATTTGAATCGTCCAGAACTCACAGCCGAGAAATTCATCCCCAGCCCATTCCGAAAAGGGAAGCAACTCTACAAAACTGGCGACCTTGTCTGCTGGCTGGCGGATGGCAACATCAAATATCTTGGGCGAATTGATCAGCAGGTCAAGCTGCGCGGTTTCCGCATTGAGCTGGGCGAAATCGAAAATACCCTATCCAGTCACCCCAATGTATGCCAGGTTCTGGTGATAATACGCGAAGACCAGCCGGGAGATAAGCGCCTCACGGCTTATATCATTCCCAGCGAAACAAAACCAGGAGACAAACAATTACGCGCATTTTTGGAAGACAGACTTCCACGCTATATGATCCCATCGGCATTTGTATTTTTGGAATCATTTCCTCTAACCATCAACAGAAAAATAGACCGCCAGGTCTTGCCATCTCCATCGGCGGAAAATTTAAATACCGAAATACAACAACCAGAAACTGAGCTGGAAGTCCGCCTGCTCAAAATCTGGGAAGGGGTATTGATGTCGCCGTCAACGATAGTGCCGGTTCCAGCACGGCCACGGCTTGGCGTCACAGATAATTTTCTTGACCTCGGCGGCAATTCACTGTTGGCAGTCCGCTTGATCTCAAGGATCGAACACGAATTGAACCTGAGAGTATCGGTGGTGGAACTGTTCCGTTCCCCGACCGTTCGTCAACTGGCGCAAGTGATGGCGGAAACAGGCATAGCAAGCAAACCTTCAAGGCCGCTCCATTCACGCATAACGCGCGCAGACCGCAGCCAGCCCATCCCGGCCTCCTCATCCCAACGCGGGCTGTGGTTCCAGTATCAATTGGAGGGCGGGGGCAGCACCTACAATGTCCCATTTCGCTATCGTTTTCAGGGTAGTCTCAATATTCCGGCGTTGGAAATGTCTCTGCGATATCTGATTGCCCGTTACGAATCTTTGCGGATGAGTTTCAAAGCGATAGTGCCCGTTCTAGCAGGGCCGCTGGATGGTGAGCTTTATCTGAATATCGCCGAAAAAGTGGATTGGGAATTGGATCTTCGCCATTCAACTGGGGCGGAACTTGAACGGGAGTTGACTGAACTGGCCGCCCTGCCTTTTTCACTGGAGCAGGCTCCCTTGTTCCGCGCGCACCTGTGGACAGAATCTGCGGATAGCTGCACCTTGTTATTAAATTTTCACCATACCATTTCGGATGGCTGGTCACAGGGCGTCTTTGAACGCGAATTGTCGAGCCTGTATTCCCAGTTCAGGCTGGGTGAGGAAGCCTCGCTGCCCGCCTTGGACCTGGATTATGGC
>CAIMZS010000448.1 GCA_903846015.1 uncultured Anaerolineae bacterium
GATTCACCCCAACTGCTCATGCCGGTTTGCGATGTGCCCTGGTTATACCCGGCATTGACCTTGACGCCGCCAAAACCGAGGGCGTCAATGATTCCACCCACCAACGGAATTTCTTTGCCGCTGACGCTGGCCCCAGCGCTCCAACCTTCGGATGTCGAAGACGAGCCACCGCCACCGACCGAGGTGCTGTGACTCTGGCTGCTCGAGCTGCCTTCTGTGTGGCTTGTGCTGTCTGAATGAGATGTTCCGTCCGATGTGCCCGTGCCATTTGAGACGGCTGAGCCAGTGGATGTGGCGCTGCCAATGGAAGTGGAGTGCGACCAACCCTGGGAGGTGGCTTGCCCGACAGAATGGGCCGTGCCATCGGATTGGGCCTGCCCGGCGGTATGCGCCTGGCCTGTTGACTCGGCCGTGCCGGTGTTCTGCCCATAGTTGCGCGAGGCGGATTCCGCCAGTGCCCCGGAGAGCATGGCCGGCAGGCTAACGCCAAAGGATGCTGAGCGCACGCCGGTTTGCTGGCTGGCCCAGATGGATGACTCTTCAGCTAGCCCGGCCAGCATGGAGGCAATCGCTCTGACCGGGATGGTGTAGGCCAGCGCCATCAGCAGGAACTCTTCGCCCAGGCTGGACATGCCGCGGTACAGGATTTCATTCTGCTGCAACGACATATTCTGCGCCGCGGTATCTGCATCGATCAGCGGATTGCGACTGTTCTTATTGCCCTCGCGCACGTTCTCACGTGGATCGGGGTGGCCAACAGTCACGATGGCGTGCGGGAATTGCTCCAGCGCACCGTACAGCCACTGAGCAATGCGTGTGCTGAGCGGCTCCAGACGCAGTTGGCGAAAGGCACCTTTCAACCCAGCTTCCAGGACAGCCAGGTCGCGGGCAGACTGTTTTACCGCCGTCTCTTTGTCAGCAGAAAAGGCAGCCACCCCGTAGCATTGGACAATGCCCACCGCGGGTTCATCGAAGATCCCGGCGGCCACATACACCAGGTTGACATTCGCGCCATTCACTCCACGCAGCACCGAGCGCATCTTTTGCAGCAGACCAGCATCCGAGCGGGCTTCGACCGGGATGAACTTGACGTGCAGCAGGCGCACGACGCGATAGCCGATCCATTCCTTTCCGGCTTCACGCTCTGTGACATGGAACCACAGATAATCCAGTCGGTCGCCATCGAAGACCACGTTGCTTTCATGAACGCTGAGATCGTCCGGCGCGAGAACCGCTCCGCTTGTCGGATGCAGCCATTTCGGGATAAGTTCTTTGACGGTCTTAATCATACGAGTTCGGAAACATGAATGGATGGTACGGGTGCTGGCTCAGGGATGGAGATAAGCGCTTCCGATAGATTACCGGGCGCAAAAGCATTCCACATGTCAGCCAGATACTGCGTATTCCCCTGACTGGCAACTTGGGCGACAGCATGACCGGATTGTGCCAGGTCCAGGCGACCAGCATCCGCGCCAGCGTACAAATGGGGCAGCAGGAGTTCATCCGAAGAAGGGCGGGCAGTCGGGATGGCTGCCAGGAATTCTTCAATCGCGACAACTTCGCTTCTCGACACGTTGAAACAGATTTCAGGCTGGCAGGTTCCCAGCAAAGACCCGAGAAAGAAAAAGTAAATCCCATGATCCATCAGGAACAGGGCGAGATATTTGGCGGCGTATTGGTCTGGCGCTTCAACCCGGTATGAACGCCGGGCGCAAGTGTCCTGGGTAATGACTACGGGGATATTTTTCTGTTTCATAAAATGCTCCAATTTTGAAGATGAGGTTATTTGAATAAAGACGGCTGGAAACCATGTTGTAGGATTTCAATGGCTTCCGTAATCGCCTGGCGACGTTTTACCGCGGCAAGCGCGGCGGGGTAATCCGCGCCGTATAGCGTACACAGGTTGGCATGAACCGCCAGCGACTGATATTCCTTTCGCAGGCATTCAACCGCGAGCTTGATGGCATCTTTTTGTTTCATGGTCAAAAATTCCTTACTGATAAATCAGGATCAGCCTGACCTGCTCACAAATCGAAAACTTGTGGGCAGGCAACGCGGAACTGATTAATGTTTCTGGCAGGCAGCCAGGGCAAAGGTCTTGGCGTCGATCTCGCCCTGCTCGCTGGATGGGAAGGTGTTCAGCAAGTCTTCCTTGCCGCCGAGGGTTTGAACGAAGCACACGACAAAGCGTTCCGTCTCGCGCTTCACGGTCCAACGCCCACTCTTTTCAGGGGCGACATGCGGCGGAGTTGAGCCTGCATCCCAGCAAGCGCCAACTTCGAAGTCAACGCCCCAGATTTGCAGATTGCTCTTGATGATCAAAGGCTCACTCCTGGTTAGTGTAGATCGGTGGGACCGGCACATTTGCCAGGCGAAACAGCCTTAAGATGTGCTTTCTGGCCCAGGCGATGTCTTCGGGACGGTTAAAGATGCTCTGCTTGCCGTGGACTGCCTTACGGGTCTCAGAATTGGTGTACTGGTCAGGCAGCCTGTCTGCCAGCGCATAGGCTGCGGTGGACAGGTTCAGGCCGACGATGGTTTCATCGTCCCAATGCCAGTGAACGGATGCCACGAATTCACAGGCCTTGGAGAAAGCGCCCGGGAACATGGTGGGCGCAACCGCTTCCCAACCTTCCGGGTGTTCAGAAGGTGTGCACCAGATCTGGAAACCGGCGGAACCAGCTTCAAAGATGGCATCCGGAGCCGGATTGGTGCC
>CAIMZS010000449.1 GCA_903846015.1 uncultured Anaerolineae bacterium
CGCCGCGCACTCGAATTGTGATTCCATATCCCATTTGTTTTGCCTCCTTTCAAATTGATCAATCAAAAAAGATAGCCTCGCCGCCATCCCTGGCGGGAAGGATGATTCCTGTTTGGACCTCGTAGTAACGCATATCTTTGAGAACTGCATAGGTGTCTGCAGCCATTTCGATCGCTCCTTTGATGTTTAAGCTCTGAAATTCCTGTTCATAAATATTAACGGTGTAGTTTTGTAATTTGCGCAGGATTGCTGCCGGGTAGATGGAATAATGCAGCGCTTTCACCAGTTCTTCAGCCTCAGGATTGTACGGGATAATGACAGCCATCGTGTTGTTCTCTATCAACTTGAACTTTTCTGCGGCTGTTTTAAATTCAAACCCATCGCTTCTATCCAGACAGGCCATTATTTCTTTGGCATCTGACGCTTTTTGCGTATCTTGAAGAGTGTCTAAAAGTTTGAAATATGCCTGAATTGCCTCAATTGAGGTCGCATCAGCGTTAAAATCACGCAGAATGCTACGGGCAGCGCCGCCGGTCTGTTTGATGTACGCCGGTGTTCGCTTGATAAATTCTGTCTCCGGCTCAAATACAAACATCTCGCCGCTGGGCCGTTTTCCCTCACGGTTTACCCTTCCCGCCGCCTGGATGATAGAATCCAATCCTGCCAGGGCGCGAAAGCCCATCGGGAAATCCACGTCAATACCAGCTTCCATGACCTGGGTTGAAACGACTCGGCAGGTTTCTCCATTTATCAAACGTTCCCGAATGGTAGCAAGTGTTTCCTTGCGATGCGCCGGGCACATCAAGGTGGAGAGATGAAAACGGCCATCTTCCAGTAGACCTTCAAACAGTCCTTTGGCATGTTTGCGAGTGTTGACGATACACAGCGCCTGAGGTTGGGCGTTCAATTTTTCCAGCAATACTGAATCGGGCAGCTTGCCTGTATTTCTCACTTGCACACGTTTGTAGAAATCGAATAACGCCTGTGGTTCTGGAGCTAATTCGGTAAATTCCGGCATATCTGGCATGAATTGTTTTAGTAATGGTTGCGTGGCAGTGCAAAGAACAGCGCTCGCACCGTAATTCAATACCAATTCTTGCAATGCCAACATGCATGGTTTCATGTACTCGCGCGGCAGCATTTGTGCTTCGTCGAAAATAATCACGCTTTTTGCTATGTTGTGAAGCTTGCGGCAGCGCGATTTTTTACTGGCGAACAATGACTCAAAGAACTGCACATTGGTTGTGAATATGATCGGAATATCCCAATTCTCTGCTGCCAGTTTGAGCTTTTCATAAACGTTATTACTCTCGTCATCGTCAGTCCCATCCAGGTTGGCGCGGCGTTTCACCTGTTCCCAATCGAAGGTTGAGTGGTGCTCCAGCACATTTTCACTACCCAGGCAGTTCTTAATCACCTCTGCGTTTTGCTCGATGATGCTGGTAAACGGAATTACATAGATGATGCGCTTGAGTCCATGCCGGAGTGCATGATTGAGCGCAAATGCCATCGATGCCAGTGTCTTACCGCCTCCTGTTGGAACCTGTAAAGTAAAAATACCCTGTGGCTCGGCACTTTTTTCCAGGCAGGCCTTTAGCGTTTCGCTGCGCTTTTGGTTAATGGCATTTTGAGGAGTATCAAATTGGTGTAAAAACTCATTGAAGCGCTGACAAAGATTTTCAATGTTGTCATATTCTCCACGTGTGATTTTGCCCCCCGTCATATAATTTTCGGTCTCAAGCCAGTCGGCATCCACCAGGGTGGAAAATACCATCCGGGTTAAAAAGGATAACGAAAAACCGGGGCTTTTGGTTCGTTTTAATCGCGGTAATGCCAGGCTGATCAATCTGAGATCGACCTCGCTTTTGAAAGCGCTGTAATCGGGCAAATCTTTTTTTAGGCGTCCCTGTAATGTTCCTTCTCCTCCGACATCGCTCAATCCGCCATGATCGAGCAGCCCGCCGTGGTGCCCGGCCATGCAGTAAGCCAGTAGCCCTGCCAGCGTTTTTTGCGGCTCACTTTGAAATAATTTCATCATTTCTTGCGCGCCAGCAGTCGCGTGATCTACTCGCTGCCTTGAGCCTTCCAATCTGTGTTGAAAGGCCTGGGAATATTTGCCAATATCGTGAAGCCTTCCCGCTGCTTGTGCCAGTTCTGAAACGCCCGCATCACGTCCCAAATCAAATGCTAAATTTGCGGTGCTTATCAAGTGATCATTCAATAGCTGCCATTCGGATTTATCAACACCTTCCTTGGAGTGAGCGTAATATATCTTTTCATTATCAGCTACTATTTTGTATACCCTCGCCAATCTTCGCGTCTCCAGCTCAAGCGCCTTCCTCAATCCATTTGGCTCGAGCACTTCCACATCCGCGCCCCAGCCACGGATCCACGGCAGCATCTCGAGGGGTTCGCTGACTCGGGCTGACCAGAGAATACTGCCATCCGGCAGTTCGGTTTCTTTTTCAGAGCGGTGCCAGCGTGTCTCCTGCACCCTGCGCGCCACGCGCGGATGAAACTTGAGAGTCACTTCGACCGGTTCGCTTTCGGTGTACCAGATTCCCCAGGCATCCGCCAATAGATCGTGCGCGTCAAAATCTGCCGGGATGTCGTACTCATCGCGGGTGATTTCCACTCGTTCGATGCGCTCAATTTTCAACGTGCGTTTTTTGCCAGGCGGTTGGCTGAGACCGATCAGGTGAGTGGTCTGCCCCACCGCATACGGCTCGATGAAATAGGGTGAGAACAGGTATTCAAACACCCGTCCGGCGGTTTCACTGCGGTGCCAGACTTGCACCTTGCGCTGTTCGGCCCATGCCATCGTCAGGCGCTCCAGTACTTGCAGGTAGACCGGATCGTGCCGCTGCGCGGCTTCATCCATTACATCTGCTGACTGCTGCACGTGGCGGCTGATGCGCGGCGCCCACCGTTCCATTGCCAGGCCCAGTTTGCGCAAGGCGGATGCGGCATGCGGATTCTGTTTATCCATGCGTGTCGCCAACATACGGGCTGCCAGGTGAACAGCCAGGCCCTCATGCAGATTCAAGCGCACATTGATCAGGTCAGCGGTACGGTCAATTTTTAATCGGCCATCTTCCTCGCTGTAAATGTGGCCGGGCAGGTCTGGCAGATAACGCATCACGGTGGATCGATCCACCTGCAAGCGCCGGGCAAGATCAGCCTGAGTCAGGCCTTCTGGATGCCCGAGTAATATATTCTCAATTTGAATGAGACGACTGGCCTTATTTTCTGCACGACCCATGACAGCCTCCGCAACGATCTGGTGTTATTAATAGCATAGCACAACATATCGCCGAATTATGCAACATTTTCATTTATTCCCTCCAAAAGGCCACAAGCCACCCCGTTCATCTTCTGAAATATACATGCCCTTTTCTTCCAGCGCTGGCAGCATGCGTGTCACTTCTGAACGGTTTATTCCCAATAATCGGGCGATAAAACCAGGCTTTTCCCCCGGATGATCGCTTACTTTATTATAGATGCTTTCCAGTTTTTCGTCTTGTGGTTTACGCGCCATGTCATACCTTGTAAGTTGGATTTCTTCCACTTTACAAGATGTATGTTGCAGGTAACGCAACACCTGATCGAAATCACCGAATTTGCCCGGTTCTTTTTACGCGCCCCAACCCTCTTCGAGTGAGCCGGTTTTACCTCGAATTAACTCAGACTTTATCTTGTTTTTAGCACTTTGCAACAATTTCTACACAATTATTTGCTATATTATCTATGTTTCACTAACTCGAAAGTCTACACCGCAAAAGGAGGCACGATGGTTGCATCAATTCAGGGTTTGGGTTCCGCGTCGGGCGCTGGCAATCAGGTTGGCGTCAACTCGATAACGGATGATCAGAAGAACAAGATTCAAACGATCTTATCCCAATACGACCCTAAAAATATCACAGCAGTGGATGCAAAAAAAATCTTTGAAGCCTTTCGCAATGCCGATATCAGACCTGCTCGCGGTTTGAAGGAAACCATTCAAGCCGCCGGGTTCAATGTGGATGATCTGCGGACGAAGGCCAGGCTGGGCGGGGCGCTGTCACCCCAACAGATGAGCAGCGTAAAAGCAAGCACCAGCAGCGCTTCGTTTCAAATGTTAATGGACTCATTGAGCAAATCTCAGGGGCTCGGCAGCGCGGGCGGGATCGGCAGCTCCTCAGTCCAATCCTTGCTGGATTTATTCGGCCAATCCGGGGCAACCAGCGGCGCGGGCGGGCTCGGCAGCAGCTCCTCGGCCCAATCCTTGCTGGATTTGTTCGGCCAATCCGAGGCAGCCAGCGGTGTGAGCGGGCTCGGCAGCAGCTCCTCAGCCCAATCTTTGCTGGGTTTATTCGGCCAGTCCGGAGCAACCGGCAGTGCGGGAGCCGCTGGCAGCAGCTCTTCTTCACAGTTTTTCATGGAAATGTTGAGCCAATTTAATGATCCCAATGTCTCCAGCAGCGATAAGGCCGGTTTAGCAAAAATATTCCAAAATCAGAGCATGCTGACAGCTTCTTCTGGCAGTGCGCTGGATGTATCATCTTAATGGTAAAATAGTCAACCGGAAACAGGCGCTCTGGGGTGCCTGTTTTCGGTAACCATAATCTGGGGGATAGTTTCCGGGTCGTTCTCTACCCGCCCAACAGGGTCATAAGCAGGAAAAGACCGCAGGCGAAGATTACGAAGATACTGAACAGAAGAATGAGTAAGGCTGGACTCTCCGTACTCGCATGACTGCCGCCTGGGTGCGGTTCGGATGTGACCGGCAGGGTGTCATAGGTGGAAAGGAAATGATCCTCCATGTCTTGCCTGCGGCCTGTCCATTTATTCTTGTTTTGATCATACTCCTCCTGGGCAAGGAAGGCGCCTTCGAGCATGGCGTTGGTGTAGTCATCATTATCATTTGTCATTCAATCCTCCTGGTGGCTGGCCGCGCGGATTTCTTCGGCGCTAAGAGGATATACGTATTTGATCAGAGCAAGTAGCACCGACCGGGGTGGACAAGTCTTAAAATCATGCAAATCCCATCATCACGTAAATCATAGTTAAGACAACGAACATGCTAATCCTATCATCACCCAAACCAAGGTTAAGCTGATTCTGGATGCATGTTTACCTTGAGAGCAGGGGGGTATTAACACTTTATTACCCTAAATTGATCCAAATACTATCCTTTTATATCGCGGGAAAGTTATATACTTTTAGAGTATCGGCAGCTATAAGCGCCGGTACCCTTTTTATTATTCATACCCCAAGAGGAGCACGAGATGGTCAAGGAGGTAGTATCGCTTTTGTTGATGGTGGTATTCCTGGCCGGGAATACGTTCAGCGCCAGTGCCGCTCAGCCCAACCCGGATGCTGTTGGCCCGGTGGAAGTATCCGGTTCCGTCTATTCGGATGTGTCCGCTCCTGTTCGTGACCTGGTTGGCGTGGCTCCCAGCACCCCTGCCGATAAAGGCAAGAGCGAAAAGCCACTGCGTGTGCTGCCCAACATGGGCAACGCCCTCAATCAAAACGACGGGGCCGTGCAGACCAGTTCCGGTGCGCTGATTGCAACGACCAGCGGGCTTAATTTCGCTGGTGTCGGTCAGGGCGATTACGGCTTTACAGACCAGTATGCTCCTCCCGATACCAACGGCGCGGTCGGCGCGACTCAATACGTCCAGTGGGTCAATACCTATTTCGCGGTGTTCAACAAGACAACCGGCGCGATCGCGGCTGGTTTCCCCAAACCGGGTAACTCGATCTGGGCAGGTTTTGGCGGCGGCTGCCAGACCAATAACGATGGCGATCCGATTGTACAGTATGACAAGCTCGCCAACCGCTGGGTGCTTTCCCAGTTCTCCGTTTCCACCACCCCTTACCTGCTGTGCGTCGCGGTTTCAACCACTGCCGATGCGACCGGCAGCTATAATCGTTATGCATTTAGCTACGGCACCACCCAGTTCAACGACTACCCCAAGATGGGTGTCTGGCCGGATGGTTATTATGTGTCATATAACATCTTCAACAACGGCGCCACTTTCGCCGGAGCCAAGACCTGCGCGCTTGACCGCGCCAAGATGTTGACCGGGGCCGCTGCCACTCAGGAGTGTTTCCAGCTCACCACCAGCTACGGCGGCTTGCTGCCTGCTGACCTGGATGGGACCACCGCGCCTCCAGCCGGTTCACCCAACTACTTTATGAACTTCGGCGCGAACTCGCTCAACCTGTGGAAGTTCCACGCTGACTTTACCACCCCGGCCAATGCAACCTTCACTGGCCCGACGAATATTCCGGTAGCGGCTTTCAGCGCGGCTTGCTCGGGCGGCGGCACCTGCATTCCCCAGTTGAACACATCTAACAAGCTCGACTCGCTGGCTGACCGGCTGATGTATCGCCTGGCTTATCGCAACCGCGCCGGGGTTGAATCGTTGGTGGTCAATCACTCAGTAACGGTGGGAGCCAAACGGACTGGCATCACCAGCGTGCGTTGGTATGAAATCCGCACCCCCAACAGCCCGACTGTTTTCCAGCAGGGCACCCTGGGCACGGCGGATGGAATTCACCGCTGGATGGGCAGCATCGCCATGGATAAATTTGGCAATATCGCCCTGGGTTACAGCGCCTCCAGCGGTTCCATCTTCCCGGGCATCCGTTACACTGGTCGTCTTGCCACAGATCCGCTCGGCACGATGCAGACTGAAAATATTATCCTGGCTGGCGGCGGTTCGCAAACCGGTACCCTGCACCGCTGGGGCGATTACAGCGCCATGACGGTTGACCCGGTGGATGACTGCACCTTCTGGTACACCACTGAGTACCTGAAGGCCTCCGGCAGCTTTAACTGGAGCACACGCATCGCCTCGTTTAAGTTCCCCGGCTGCTAGCCGAAAACGTATTTTTCTAAAATGAAGAGGCTGTCCAAGTATTGGGCAGCCTCTTTTTGATTGGATCGGTTCAGGTCTTAAAATCATGCTAATCCTAAAATCAGGCAAATCAAGGTTAAGACAACGCGTCATTATCGCGTTTGATGTTTTGTACGACATTGAGGGTGAACGGTTACGGCAGGGTCGGGTCAATCTCCACCGGTTTTCATGCCAATGCCCATCGGTTCGCCGCTGGACGAATTATCTCCGACCGGTGCCTGTCCGGTTGCGCCTGCGGCAACTCCGCCGCCGCTAGGAGGACTACCGCCCGCCACCTGTCCGGTTGCGCCTGCGAAAATTCCGCTGCCGGTAGGAGCGCCACCGCCCGCCACCTGTCCGGCTGCACCTGCGAAAATTCCGCTGCCGGTAGGAGCGCCACCGCCCGCCACCTGTCCGGCTGCACCTGCGAAAATTCCGCTGCCGGTAGGAGCGCCACCGCCCGCCACCTGTCCGGC
>CAIMZS010000450.1 GCA_903846015.1 uncultured Anaerolineae bacterium
TGAAGCTGCTGGCACGGCTACCGAGCGCGCCTGGACGATGGTTGGTTGGACCGCCACCGCTTCGGTTGAGCAGACTGCCACCGCTGGCTCCGGCACGGCTACCCAGCAAGCTCGGGATGCAGTAGCCACCCAACGCGCGGCGGATATCACCGCCACTGTGGACGCCGCGGCAGCCAGTGCGCAAGCCACTGCCCTGCATGGTCAGGCCGTCAGCGTGGAACTGGCAATTGAACGGGAACGCATGATGAACCAGGTGCAGGCCGTGACGCCCTGGGGTGCGCTGATCTCGGCCTTCATCTTCGTACTGTTCATGGCCTACCGTTGGAGCAAAGTGCGCCCGGTGCAGCGTGACGCGCGCGGCGATGCACCACTGCTGGTGATCGAGGGCAAAGTTTACGATGCGGACCGCAACCCTTACCCACTGGCGGATTTCTCCGGAAAGAAGCCAGCCATCCCTGCGCTCACCCCGCCCGAATTACAGATGCCAGTCACCGCCAGAGATCAGATGATTGATCTTGCCACACGCGGCGGGCAGGGACAGGCGGCTCCACAGCGCAGAGCCATCGCCCAAAAGATGGCAGCACAGAACATTCTGCCACCACCTGTCCAAATTCGGATACTTCAACCCGAGCAAGCAAGACCATTATTGGGAGATGTAATCCCAGGTATCGTGCGCGATGCCATCGAGACCGACCTAATCAACACCGAACCAGGAGAAACAGCATGACCGATATCACGATCTCACGCCGTGAAATGCGCCTGGCAGAAACAGTTGCGCGCCAGTTGATCAACGCGATGATTCGCCGCAAACTGACGCCCGCCTTCAGCGATTTCTTAGTCACGCATCTCGCTGGGGTGACCATGTTGCTTGCGGTACTCGATACGGCCAAACTTGGAGATCACAGCCCCTACACTAACCCGGATTTGCTACACCAACTCAGCACCGACCTGGGGGGTATGCCGGTCTATCTCTCAAACCATTCCGGGATCCGCATCGTGGTTCTGCTCTCACCCCTGCCGAAGTTGCCGCGCAAAGTGAACTTGCCCGTGGATGCTCCGCGTGGAAGGCTGGCCGTCGGTGTGCGCTTCACCGGTCAGCCGGTGTTGCTGGATTGGGAATTCTTCTTGCACATGGCCATTCTGGGCAACACCGGCTCAGGCAAGTCGATCTTCTTGCAGTCGCTGGTTTCGCAAGCCATCCGGGATGACATGCAGTTGCTGCTCTCTGATATTGACCAGACTACTTTCGGGATGCTCGAAAACCACCCCAACCTGGCCGCGCCGATTGCGACCAGTCCACAAGCTGCGCTCGGTCTGATCGAGCAAGCCTTGGCTGAATGCGACCGGCGCGCGGAACTATTCAAGAACCTGCCGGAACGACCGCAGAAGCTGAGCGAGTACAACGCTCTTGCCGTAAAGGCTCACATGGAACCACTATCCCGCATGCTGGTCGTCCTGGATGAAGCCAGCACCGTCATCACGGCGCTCGGCGGCGCAAAAGGTGCGATGGGCCAGGCATTGGCCACCCTGGGCTGGCGCGGTCGCAAGTTTGGTGTGCATTTCATCTTTGCTGCCCAGGAATTCACCAAGGATATTGTTGGCCCGGTCCGCGACCAGGTTGGCCTGACACTCTGCTTCCGGGTTCGCAATGGGCAGATGGCCGAGCGCATGGGCTGCAAGGGGGCCGACCGCATCCCCGAAAATCGTCCCGGTCTGGCGATCAGCGACCGGCATGGACCGATCCAGACCTATTTTGTCGAGCATTCTGATCTGGGCCAGCGTCAGAGCCTGCTCCCATCGCTCAATCAACTTGAACGCAGCTTGTTCACCTGTGCCCTGGTCGAAGGTGGACGGCTATCACGCGCCAGGGTCATGGAGTTGGGTACACTGACCGAATGGCAGGCGCGTAAATACCTGGAAGCCTGGTCTTTGCGTGGTTGGGTCGCCAAAGATGCGAAAGCGGACAATGCTTTCACGATCACGCCCAAAATGCAGGTTTTGCTCTCAAACCACCCAACCGCTCCAACCACCTCCAGCCAGCTCCAACCGTCTCCAACCGTTTAATTCATTTTCTCCAACTCAAAAAAGGAAGAAATCATCATGGCCAACAATCTCATTCCTCTCGGAATCGACGCCGGAAACGGCGCTTTCAAACTGTACGGCGCAGCCGGTGGCCTGGAGCTCGTCTCACAGGTTGCCACCAACGGCACGCAAAAAGTGCTCTCCACCCTGGGTCTGCGCAAATCCAAGGCCCCGCTCGCCATCCATAACGAGAATGGCTCGTTTTACGTGGGCGCAGGCGCACACGATTTCGGCCGCCCGGTCGAGAACCTGGATGTTGACCGCTTCAATGGCACGCCTGAAATGAAGGCGCTGCTGCACGGCTCGTTGACCCGCTTTCAGCAGCGCTATGGCAAGTTCAGCACCCCGCTTGCCGTGGTTGTCGGCCTGCCCAACGAAGTGCTGACCGGCGACCTAGCCGAGCAGAATGTCGAAAAAGTCAAACGCTGGCTGCGTGGCACGCACACTTGGGCTGCGGATGGCGAGCCTTACAGCGTGGAGATCGCCGATGTCAAAGCGGCCAGCCAGGTGACGGGTGGGTTGTTCGATTACCTGCTGGATGGTGAAGGCAATTTCATCTCCGAGCGCAAGGGTGCTTTCAACAGCGAAGTCGGCATTATCACGATTGGCTTTGGGACGGTGGAATTGATGGTGGTGCGCAACCGCGAGATCGTTCAGCGCTTTACTTCCGGCGCAGCCTCCGGAGTGCGCCGCCTGCTGGAACTTATCAACGGCCAGCGCCTGTATTCGCTGGGTGAAATGGATATGCAGCTGCGCACCGGACAGTTGGATATCTCAACCGCTTTGCCAGTCTGGGAGCGCGAAGTAACAGGTGTGATTGAAAAGCAGTGGGGCACGGCCTGGAAGCGCTTCGCGGCGGTGTTGATCATGGGAGGTGGGGCTATCCTGCTCAAAGAAAGCCTGCCGCACCGCTTTAACGGGCGCGCGTATATGCCGGATGAACCGGTGCTGGCCATCGCGCGCGGGTTGTACCGCCTGACCCTGCTCCAGCAAAACCGCAAGGGCAAATAGATGAAGCACGGACGCCCGGTTTCCCCATTGCTGGCCGTGGAGTGTCACATCCACCTGCGCTTGCGGGTGGGCGAGGATGATGACCTGATCGCCTTCCTGAACACCCTGCCAGCACGCAGGCGCGCCTCGACCATCAAGTCAGCCTTGCGTAACGGTGGAATGGGCTTTGGCCTGACAAATGATGACAGTTCAGATGATGACCTGATTTCTGCCATCGATGATTTTCTCAAATAAATGGGACCCAGAAAGCCAGCGTGATTTTCTGGGCCCCAAAAGGAAAAATATATGAAACTGAAGTTTATCTGGCCACCCGAGTACGAAGAAGAGCTCCGCCAGGCAGGTTATCAGCAAGGTTATCAGCAGGGCTATGAAGCGATGCGTCAGTTCGCTATCCAGGCGATCAATGGTTATTACTCGCTTGTTCTCAATATTGCAAAAACTCACAA
>CAIMZS010000451.1 GCA_903846015.1 uncultured Anaerolineae bacterium
CAACCTTATCCTTTCTCAAAGTGTACGGCATCCGTTGTGTTCGTGACACCTCTCCTTAGCCAGTACGCATTAATTCTGCAATTCTGGCTTCAGATGTTCTACGCTGAGGTGTTGTGCGTAAGTTTATTCTCTGTCTTGATGGTCAGATGAACAACCAAATCACTGACGATTTTTGATTACAGCTATATCCGTTCATGTCGTTCGAAAAGAAACTTGTTGTTTCGTCCAATACTATTCAGTTATAGGAGCTTCTTATGAACTCAACATCAAGAAAATACCTTTTCGCTTTGATTATAATTTTTGGTCTATTGACACTCTCTTTTGGGACTGTGCTGGCGGGCTCCACGAGTGCAACCATTTTATTCACAAGTTTGGCCCCAACTACCTACATCACTCAGACAGGCAATACTGGAGGAGAACCTGTAGCCAATCTTGCACTTATGGATCAAACCGGAATAGCTGATAACCCATCTAGCTATGTAACCTTTACAACCCCTGGCGTTGTGTACAAAGGATATCGCACATACTATTTACCCGATACTATCCTGCGCGCAAGTGTCGCAGCCTTGAAAATAAAAGTTAATTATAAGGGGCCCGCCAAAACGTCCCAAACGTGGGCATGGTATTTGTACGATTGGACAACATCGAACTGGGTCAGCATTGGAAATAACAGCGCTGCAACCGCCAACAGTTGGATACTCCTGACGTTTAACACGACTATGCCGCGCCGCTTTATCAATGCCAACACGCAGGAAATTCGCTTGCAGATAGTTTCAAATAATGCCAGTGGAGATGCCAAACTGGATTACGAATCAATTATTGTGAACTATAACGTTGTGACCCCCACTGCAGTTCCAACTGCCAAAAATAAGATATTAATTGATTTCAGCCCTTATGTGGATGGGCAAGATCCAAACACCGGCACAATCGTATCGGAAGCCCAAATTCGGAATCGCATGCAAATAATCACACCCTATTCAAGCTGGATACGCTCGTTTAGTTGTGGGAACGGCTTGGAGGTGATCGGACGCGTCGCACATGAAATGAATTTAAAAGTTGCTGTTAATGCGTGGATTGGCAATTCGGAGGTGGTTAACCAGGAACAGATCACCTGCCTCATTTCCCAGGCGAATGCCGGCTATGTCGATATGGCAATTGTGGGAAGCGAAGCCTTGCTGCGCGGCGATGTCACCGCAGATACGCTTACAGGCTATATCGATCAGGTACGACTGGCGATTCCTCCAGCAATTCCGGTCACAACGGCAGATGTATACAGCACATTTTTGGATAACCCAGCGCTGGTTGATCACCTGGATTTTATCTTTGCAAATATATATCCGTTTTGGGAAGGATATAGCATCCAATATGGTACGGCCATGTTGGACTATTATTACAAACAGCTTGTCAGCGCCTACCCGACAAAGACCGTCAAAATTTCCGAAACCGGTTGGCCGAGCTGCGGAAAGGTTGGCAATGCTATAGGATCGCCGACCAATGAAGCCAACTATTTTGCTCAAGCTGAAAGCTGGGCTCACGATAAAAATATCACTTTGTTTTACTTTGAAGGCATGAATGAATCATGGAAAACCAACTACGAAGGGGCACAAGGCGCGTGCTGGGGAATTTGGAGCAAGACTGGAGTAATGAAAACAGGGATGGCGCCTGTTTTTAACGGCAAAATCGTTCCATATAGCACCACTTTGCCTTTCACCTGCAATACTGGCCAGGTTTCATTCACTTTCACTAAAATTCCAGCCTATGGAAGCGTCGAAAATGTACAGGGAAAAACTTGCGGCGTTGTAGCCCAGGATCACAAGATTGTGCTCTTTATCTATGTAGGTGGGAACTGGTGGGTGAAACCGTATTTCAATTCTCCTAAAACGGCGATTCACTCAAACGGGAACTGGTCCATTGATTACACTACTGGGGGCATAGATCAATTAGCCACCAAATTCCGAGCTTATCTTATTCCAAATGATGTTAATCCTTTTGGGGACTTGAGCGGTTACCCGATGATTTCCGCGGAAAGGCCGAAACCATAATTATTCAAAACCTCTCCCATGAGATCGGCATCCCGGATAGTTCTTGCATCGATTGGCGAGCCACTATTCACCGATTTCGCAGATTTTCTCAAACCTTAACCACTGTGAACTACCGCGTTCTCAGTGGTTAAGGTTTTATGCGATAGTGCCCGTTCTAGCAGGGCCGGTTCAGACTGTGGAAAAAACTTTTCTGGACAGCTATATACTTGAAAGGTATCAGAAAAGCCTGATGAATTGATCAGCGTAATGCGCCAGGAAATCCACGCCTGAACACCGTCTTTGAGTTTTACCAAACACCTTCACCCTTTTCCGTCCCAGCTTGATGGAAAAAACTTTTCTTGGGAACTATATCGGCACAAATTCATATCAAAACACTACAATTTGAAATAGTCAGGCAAAGGTTGAACACATACCACTGGCTGCATGTGATAACCATTTTTCGCTCATTGATGAGCAGCTTTGCTCGAATAATCGCTGACCAATCCGAAAATCGCGAAATTTGGGGTCAACATGGGAAATTACTTCGTTCAACAATAATTAAAAAAGGTTTTATCCGCGTTTTCCGCGATAGTCCGCGTCCAATTTGGTTTGCCTTTGTCCAGGCTTTCTTTGACCATTACACAAAACGCAATAATCGGTGAATAGCTGATATGGCAACCCCAATACGCCATATCAGCCAATATTTATGGCAGGAGAACCTTCATGAAATTCACAGCCATTTATGTCGAACCAAATACAGATTCCGCCATTGCCAATCTCATCCTGGCAGACCCTGAAACAAACCCGGATGAACCTGCGGTGTTAATGTTCTCGCCCAGCATCGAATTTCAAGACAGCAGCTATTATTTCGAGGTCAACGATCCATCCTTGGACCATTATGGTGGTTTAAAATTGGTCCAGGTTTCGCGGGACAGCCTTGAGATACAGCTGGAGCCAGGCGTGGTCGAAGAGTTTGGAAACGAAGATTTAGCGACGGTTCAAGTCACATTGGAGATCGATGACCAGAACTACCAATCCATGCTGGAAGCATTGAAAAACATCTTTGCAAATGAAAAGATATTGGTTGTGAACTAAGTTTGGGCTCCACCCCCACAGCTTAAATCCTGTTAAGCTAAAATCCGCTTGTAAATCTTAAAAACCAGCGATTGCCAAAGTTTTCAGGCTGATCGCTGGCTTCTTTAATGAAGCAAATTGTCCGCCGTAATCAGCGCAAAACTGGAGCCCGGATAGCCATCCGAGCCGTTCAACCCCTATCAGAAATCATCTGGCACATATCGGCCAAATATGCGCTCGCGGTGTGGTAGGATTGGGAGATTTCACAACCAAGAGGCTTTAATAATGATCAAAATGTTCGCCATCGATCTGGATGGCACCATGTACACCACCCAGAGAACCATCAGCAAACCTGTACACAAAGCAATCTCTACGGCAAGACAAAATGGGATACAACCTGTCATTGTGACGGGACGAGGCCGGCGCGGCGCAGAAATTGCGCTCGACAGCCTCGAAATGGATTTACCCTATATTTGTTCGGCAGGCGCTTTGGTCCGCCCGGGCATAACCGGCCAGGCCATTCACGCATGGACATTTCACGTTTTTGAAGAGCTGCTACCCGTGATCGATTTTGCCCGCCGGAACGAAATTGGGTTGATCGGTGAACCAGACCAATCCAACTCCTACTGGTACGGACCGGATTCCATGAATGAAATCATGGATCCACTGACGATCAAAGAAGCGCAAAAGAGTATCCGCTCGCTTGATCCGGACAAAGATTTTAACCGGCCCATGCTAAAAATCACCATTACGGCCCCGGCTGAACTGCTGGTAGAAGCTGAAAAATTGGTGCGCATGAAATGCCCATCCTTGCATCAAGTTTACGCGGGTGTCCATTACATTGATCTGACCGCCAATGGTGTCAATAAAGGCACCGCGCTGCAAGCCCTGGCCGAATTCTTCGGACTGCAAAGTGATCAGGTTGCAGCCATTGGCGACCAGGATATCGATGTAAAAATGTTAAAATATGCCGGCCTGCCAATTGCCATGGCAAACGCAGTACCGGCTGTTCACCAGGCTGCAAAATGGACCGCGCCATCCAACGATGAAGACGGGGTGGCCTGGGCCATTGACCAAATCCTGATGACAAATCAGCAAAATCACTGACCGCCTTTCAGCGAAAGATACAAAATGTGCAATAGCGCATAAGTTGCTATTTTATAGCATCGTCACGCGTTTAGTTTCAAAGCGTTTACCGCTAAACTCGCAGAAATACGTTCGTGCCGGTTCCAGCACGGCCACGAGACGCAGATACAACCTGAAGATCTTTGCCTTTTCCGCGATAGTGCCCGTTCTAGCAGGGACGCTTTTCGGCGCTCGTCCGCGCCCGAAAGAATTTGGAAAACAAGTTATGTGTTACTGCCAAAATATGCTGTCAACCAGGAAAGATAGACCTTTTTTCTACCCTTACTCCCTGACACAAAATTATTCGTGAATTCATCTGTTCGCGCTCTTCACCAGGAACCCGCCATGTTATTCGACCTGCCCCTTGACCAACTCAAGCTTTACAAACCCGACCGGCCCGAACCAACTGATTTTGACCAGTTTTGGAGCCAAACACTGGCAGAAACCCGCCAGTTCCCTCTCGATGCACGCTTCAACCCCGTAAAGACCTGGCTTAAACTCGTTGATGTTTTCGACGTTACCTTCAACGGCTTTGGCGGGCAGCCCATCAAGGCCTGGCTGGTCCTGCCAAAAGGTGAACCAACACCGCTGCCGTGCGTGGTCGAATATATCGGATACGGCGGCGGCCGCGGTCTGCCGCACGAATGGCTTGGATGGGCCAACGCTGGCTACGCGCATTTCATCATGGATACGCGTGGACAGGGCTCAACCTGGCGCACAGGCGACACGTCAGACCCGGAAATGGAAGGCGGTAACCCGCAGATCCCCGGATTTATGACCCGCGGCGTGCTCAAACCCCAGACCTACTACTACCGCCGCGTATTTTCAGATGCAGTTCGCGCAGTGGAAGCCGCCCGCTCTCATCAAGCAGTGGACAGCCAGCGGATTGCCGTCACCGGCGGCAGTCAGGGCGGAGGCATCACCCTGGCAGCCGCGGGTCTTATCCCGGATATCGCCATCGCCATGCCCGATGTCCCCTTTTTGTGCCATTTTCGCCGGGCTGTCGAATTGACCGACAGCGACCCTTATAACGAAATTGCGCGTTTTTGTAAAACCCACCGTGATCAAATTGATACTGTTTTCAATACGCTTTCCTACTTTGATGGGATGAATTTTGCCGTCAGAGCCCGGGCCGATGCGCTTTTTTCAGTTGGATTGATGGATACAATTTGCCCGCCATCGACGGTATTCGCGGCCTACAACCATTATGCCGGGCCAAAAGACCTGCGCATCTGGCAGTTTAATAACCATGAAGGCGGTGAGAGCTTTCAGACCCTAGAAAAACTTATGTTCACCCACGAAAGATTTGCATGACAAACCACTCTAAAAATATCACCTGGATCCTTACGATCGGCGCATTTTTTGCCTTCCTTGTCTTTGGTTTTAGCGACAATCTTAAGGGGCCGATACTGCCGGCTCTTTTGCAGGACTTACACTTCAATTATTCGCTCGGTGGAACCATTCTTCTGGGAATCTACCTGGGTTTCATGGCTGCCACCCTTACAACCGGTTTTCTTGCCGATGCATTTGGTCAAAAACTGGTCTTGATTTTGGCGGGTATCAGCCTGATCATCGGCGTTGTCGGATTCACAACTTTTAGCCTGCCCCTGCTGCTGACCATCTCGATGACTTTTCTCGGATTTGGGATGGGATGCCTGGAACTCGGCTGTAATGCCCTGATTGTCAACCTGCACAGCGCAGACAAGGGCCGCTTTCTTAATCTGATGGCGGTAAACCACGGCTTGGGTTCGATGATCGCGCCGCTTTATGCTGGCTGGCTGCTGTCCTCCAACACCTCCTGGCGAACAGTCTATCGCTGGGACCTGGTACCCATCGCCCTCATGATTCTGTATTTCGCAATCGTACGCTTCCCGAAGGACGAAAATGCCAAAAGTGATAAATTAGATTTCAAAAAACTCGGAAAATCAGCCTTCACCCCCGAATTGATCGGTTATTTCCTGGCAATTACACTTTATGTTGCCACCGAAATCGGTATCGCCTCGTGGATCGTGGAATTTTTGCAAAAAACCCACGGGCAAAGCGTCAACCAGAGCACCCAGGCTCTCTCGCTCTTCTTCGGGCTGATCATGTTGGGGCGTTTCGTGGGCAGTTTTTTTGTGGAAAAATTTGGCTACCTGCGCTCCATTCTGTTTGCGGTACTTGGCGCATGCGCCTGTATTGCCATTGGCCTGTTTGGCCCGGCGCAACTTTCACTTTTGCTGCCCGGCAGCGGCTTTTTTCTTTCGATTATCTTCCCAACCATCACAGCCTCGGTTTCCAACGCGCATCTAAAGAACACCAACTCCATTCTCGGTCTTTTGTTTACGTTTGGCGGATTAGGTGGGGTAATTGGTCCATGGCTGGTTGGCATTGCCAGTGATCTGGGCGGAATTAAGTTTGGCTTCAGCCTGAATCTTGTCTTTGGTTTGCTGACCGCCACAATTATCTTTATTCTGCTAAGATATAAATCAAATTCCCCGGCATGATATCCCAATTTTCTCACCAGGTTCTCCATGAGCGATCTTTTTATCAATACACGCAGCGCATATAATGAAACAAGGCAGAGCCATTGGGATGGTATTGCCCGCAAAAATTTCTTCGAATCCTTCTTCAGCCGGGAATACCATCACCGATTAAAGGAAATATACCGTCATTTCATTTCCCCAGGGTTGGTGGTACTGGAAATTGGCTGCGCGCGCGGCGACCTGCTGGCCTCAGTGGCCCCATCCCTGGGCGTGGGAATCGACTTTTCGGCAGAAATGGTGGCATTGGCCCGCCAGCGCCACCCGCACCTGAAGTTTATCCAGGCGGATGCCCACGACCTGCGCCTTGACCAGCAATTTGATATCATCATTCTCTCTGACCTGATCAATGACGTATGGGATGTCCAGGCTATTTTTGAACAGATCCGGCCTTTATGCAAAGCGGATACACGCATTATCCTGAATTTTCACAGCCGGGTTTACCAGCCTGCTCTCACCCTGGCAGGCAAACTCGGGCTGGCGCAAAATCTGCTCTCGCAAAATTGGTTAACGCCCGCTGACACCGAAAATCTACTGCACCTGGCTGGCTTTGAGGTCATCCGCAGCCAACGTGAGATCATTTTCACCTTCCCGCTTGCAGGGATTCGCAACTTCTTCAACAAATTCCTTATCAAGCTCTGGCCATTTCAATCCCTGGCCTGGGCCAATGTCCTCATCGCCCGGCCAGCGCCCATTCAAACCGATCAGCAACCCTCGGTAAGCGTCATTATCCCGGCGCGCAACGAAGCCGGCAATATCGAACCCGCTTTTCAGCGCATCCCAAAGATGGGCAGCCATACCGAATTAATCTTCATTGAAGGCCATTCCAGGGATGCCACCTATGCAACCATCGAACAAGCCATCAAAAATCACCCCGAATGGGATGCAAAGCTGTTCTCACAGCCCGGCCAGGGCAAAGCCGATGCCGTCCGCCTGGGTTTTGAAAAAGCCAGCGGAACTGTTTTGATGATCCTGGACGCCGATCTGACAGTACGGCCGGAGGAACTGCCGCGCTTTTACCAGGCGCTGGTCAGCGGTAAAGGCGAGTTCATCAACGGGGTCCGGCTGGTTTACCCCATGCAAGAACAGGCCATGCGGTTTCTCAACTTACTGGGGAACAAGTTCTTCAGCATGGCTTTCTCCTGGCTGCTGGGTCAATCCATTAAAGACACCTTATGCGGCACAAAAGTGCTCAGCAAACAACATTACGAACGTATCGTCGCAAACCGGGCTTATTTTGGCGAATTTGATCCATTTGGTGATTATGATCTCATCTTTGGAGCGGCAAAGCAAAACTTGAAGATCATCGATATGCCGATTCGCTACCAGGACCGCACCTATGGCTCCACCAACATCGACCGGTGGCGGCATGGGCTGCTGCTCTTCCGCATGCTTGCCATTGCAGCTTTCAGGCTAAAATTTATATAATCAATGGGGCGAATTATGGAATCTGATATCCGCGTTCTTTCGATCATCGGAACCCGACCCGAGGCCGTAAAAATGGCCCCGGTACTCCAGGGTCTGGCCAACACTGCCGGTATTCAGTCACTGGTTTGCGTTACCGCCCAACACCGTCAGATGCTGGACCAGGTGTTGAACCTGTTTGAAATCAAGCCAGACGTAGACCTGGACCTGATGCAGCCGAACCAAACACTTGCAGGCATCACCGCCGCGATCTTCACGCACCTCGACCCGGTTCTCAAAGACCTGAAACCAGATTGGGTACTCGCACAAGGGGATACCACCACCGTGATGGCGGCAGCAATATTGACCTATTACAACCGCATCAAGTTCGGGCATATCGAAGCGGGCTTGCGCACCGGGGACAAGTACGAGCCATTCCCCGAAGAGATCAACCGTATGGTCGCGGCTGTCAGCGCCGATTTGCACTTCGCGCCAACTGAATGGGCCAGGCAAAACCTGCTCAAGGAAAACGTGCCCGCCGGACGAATTATGGTCACAGGCAATACTGTCATCGATGCAATTCAACAAGTCGTCAATAAGCCGGCCCCTGCAGAGATGACCCGCTTTTTGGCATCCTTTGAAAACAAGAAATTGATCCTTGTGACCGCCCACCGCCGAGAGAATTTCGGCAAACCGCTCGAGAACATCTGCGCTGCGCTGGCGGCACTCGTACAAACCTATGGCGATAAAATCCACATCGTCTACCCGGTCCACCTTAACCCGAATGTGAAAGACGTTGTTCATGCCCGTCTTGAACGCTTCCACGAAAATATCAGCCTGCTGCCGCCCCTGGATTACCTGCCAATGGTGCATCTGATGAAACACGCCAGCCTGGTCTTGACTGATTCTGGGGGCATACAAGAGGAAGCCCCCAGCCTGGGAGTGCCCGTTCTGGTGCTGCGCGCCGCCACCGAACGCCCGGAGGGCATCGCGGCGGGAACCGTCAGATTGGTGGGGACGCAGACCACCGACATCCTCAGCGCGGCCCGCGAACTGCTGGATGATCCGGCCAAATACGAAAGCATGGCCCGCGCGGTAAATCCGTATGGCGACGGGCACGCCTCCGAGCGTATCGTCCAGGCTATTTTAAATTATCGTGTCAGTTGACGGGTTCACGAGTAGAATAAGGGAACAAAAGACCGGTCGATTTCGTCTGAGTTTGAAAATTCACAATCGCGAGGTAAAAATGGATCGAAAAATAAATACTTTTTTCCTGCTGAAACAGGCCGCACTGCTCCTGGCCCTGGCCGCTCTAATCCTTTCTGGTTGTACACTGCCCAGCTCAGGTGTGCCAGCTACCCCAACTGAATCGTCTTTATCGTTTCCTACCTTTGCGCCTACGTACACTCCAGATGCCGCTTCTGGCTCAGGGGCAGGGCTTTTACCCGTCAACACGCCGGCCGATATAACTGTTCCAACCGCAGCCGCACAAGCCACTGCTGCGCCGACAGCGCTGCCCGCCACAGAAGTACCGCCCACAGCCGTACCCCCCACGGCCGTACCACCCACCGCGCTTCCACCCACAGCAGTACCTCCCACAGCCATTCCAGGGCCTGTACCGGTAAGAGTTTACTTCGCCACCGGAGCCACATCCGGGTTCGTCCAGGGAGCAGTAAATGCCGGCAAGTTGCAAAACTTCATCGTCGGCGCTTCCCAGGGACAACCGCTGATCGTTTCGGTTGATTCCCCTAACCACGATGTCACTTTCTCCGTAACCGGTCTGAGCAACGGCGTGACCCTGCTTGGGGCTGCCCAAAAGCTCGCTTCCTGGCAAACCATGCTGAGTGTGACACAGGATTACCTGGTGCAGGTCATCGGCGGCGCCAGCAATCAAAACTTCACATTGAATGTTGTCACCCCCGCCCGGGTCGTTTTTGATGCCGGAGCGATTTCGGCCAATAAAAACGGTTCCACACCGGGCGGATTGGTGGTTTCTTATATTCTGCGGGCCAATGCCAATCAGAAAATGGATATCAACCTGGCCGTCACCAGCGGGGAGGCCGTGCTGAGCGTTTACGGCTACCAGGATGGAAACCCCTACTTACGCTCGGTGGTTGAAGCGAAAACCTTCAGCCTGATCCTGCCAGCCACACAGGATTACATCATTCAAATTGTCCCCAAAGCCGGACAGGTGGCCGCCTACTCCATCAATATCGCCATCAAGTAATCAAGTTACCCGTTAAACGTCCCGCAGGTTTTGCGACCAATTTTGGTGTTTTGTCCAAACCTGCGGGGCGTTATTGTTTTATTTTAGCGGAAACCCGGCAAGCACAGCAGCGCCGGCAGCTGCCCCAACCTTCAATGGAACAGTAACTATCAGCCTTTTTCAGGAACCTGACAACCTGAAACCGATGTACACAAATATAAATCCCTCTTTGAGAGTGTATCAGGGTTGGCGCTTCGGAGAACGACCTGAGCACCTGTGAGTACCGTTGCAGAGCAGAGGCGTATGCACGTCTCTGCTCTCTTTATTTCCCTGCTCCGACAATGGGCAAAAAGCGGTAAACTCGGTTTTCCACGTAAATGCGCTAGAAATTGCACAGCTAAAAATGAACCGAATTGATAGCCTGCAAGATCTGTTGTCAAAATTCACAGTTCTGGGGTTTTTCCAGGTAATCTTATTTTTTTCTCTTGTGAATCACAGATCGATTTTTTAGACCATAATGTTTGGCAACATAAAAAGTTGTCATAAATGTGAGAAGTACACTAAAACCAAAGGCCGCAACGTTTACTAAAGTAGGTGGCCTTGATATTAAATACCAGACAAAATATAACGCCAAGCAAACACCACCCATTTGTGAACGAAATGCGGCTACTCTCATCGTCCCCTTTGGATACTCCTTTGATACAGGGACCCCACATAAATAATATAACCATGTAGGAGGAGAAATTATTTTTTCCAAATCATCCGAGAACATGCCAGTATTTGACATTCCACGAGTTGTCATAATATAACCGGCAAACCATAGAGAAATTACCAATACAGATAAAAAGATCATTTCTACAGCCTCTCTTGAATGAGATTAGGATTATAAGGTAAAACGATCCAGTCAATATTATGCACAAGCTCCTCTGATGAGCAGGATTGCAAAAGCATCTCTGCTCTTTTTTCCTTTTTGCTTCCCAGCTCCGGCAATTGACGAATGCGGTAAACTCGGTTTTATTTACGCGCATGAGAAATAAATTAAAAATTTTAGCCAACCATTCCTTTTCCATTCTTTCAATATCATATCCGCATCTAAACTTAAAACACCAATATTATGGTCTTGTGATGCTTTTTCTAATATTTTTACTGCTTCATCGGTGCGAGTATTGAGACCTAGTGCATGAGCTTATGCCCATATTCTTACAGATATATCTATGTGTTGAAAAAGTATTTCAAAAATATTCTCGCTGAGAAGCTTATCTTTTTCAAATAATCTGTATAATTTTGTAATAGTCAGGCAAAGGTTGAACACATACCACTGGCACCATGTGATAACCATTTTTCGCTCATTGATGAGCAGTTTTGCTCGAATAATCGCTGATCAATCTGAAAATCGCAAAGTTTGGGTTCAACATGGGAAATTACTTCGTTCAACAATAATTAAAAAAGGTTTTATCCGCGTCCCGCCGCGCTCGTCCGCGGCCAATTTGGTTTGCCTTTGTCCAAGCTTTCTTTGACCATTACACTTATATCAGTTTTTTGGGGATGGGAGTGCAAGGCGCAACGGCCACATGGGGAAACATGTTAGATGGCGCCTACCGCTATTTGGAAAGCGCGCCCTGGCTGTGTTTTTTTCCGGGCACGCTGATTCTACTGACAGTATTGGGGATCAATTTTGTGGGCGATAGGCTGCCGGATGCACTGGACCCACGCAGTTCGCGGCATTTGTAAACGGACATCTCCAACTCTCCCCCCTGGAAAAGAACCGGGATGAGAGAATTATAGAACTGCTCGCTTCCCTGACGACACACTTGTTCGTGTCGTCGGGGGAAGGACAAAGTACGCGCTGCTGCAGTTTAATTTGTGCATGAATTTCCGACTCATCCGCTATAATAACTTTATGATGGAAAAACCCTTCCAAATCATTTTGCACGATTCCGCCAGCCGGCATTGGCTGCAATTCAACCATCCACACCGAATCATCCAGGCCGATACGCTGAAGCAGGTCTTACCGGCTCTGCGAGAAGTGGAAGATTGCGTGGACCGCAATGGCTGGCATGCTGTTGGATTCATCAGTTACGAAGCCGCCCCAGCTTTTGACAATGTCCTCAACGTGCGCCCGATGGATGATTTTCCTCTTTTATGGTTTGGTCTGTTCCCCGAACCACTGCGCACCACCACGCTGCCGCCCAAAGATGGGGATTATGCCCTCGGCGATTGGGTTCCATCCACCACACGTGATACCTATAACGCCGCCATTAAACAAGTTAAATTGAATATCGAACATGGCAAGACCTACCAGGTAAACTATACCTTCCGCCTGAGAAACCACTTTCACGGCAGCGCCTGGAGCATGTTTGTGGATATGGTCAACGCCCAGGCCCCGGGCTACTCCGCTTACCTGGAAACCGGCAGCCATCTGATCTGTTCAGCCTCCCCGGAACTCTTTTTTCGTCTGGATGGGGACCAGGTAACCTGCCGCCCAATGAAGGGCACTGTAAAACGAGGGCGCACACTGGCCGAAGATAATGCCCTGGCAGATTGGTTGCAAAAATCCATCAAAAACCGCGCCGAAAACGTTATGATTGTGGATATGATCCGTAATGATCTTGGCCGCCTGGCCGAAATCGGCAGCGTTCGTGTGCCAGAATTATTCGTCACTGAGCGCTACGCCACCTTATGGCAAATGACATCCGGTGTCACAGCCAAAACCAGCGTACCCTTCGCAGAATTGATCAGCACCCTGTTCCCGTGCGCATCGATCACCGGCGCCCCAAAAGTCAGCACCATGAACATCATCGCGGCCCTGGAAACCACTCCCCGGCGTCTGTACACTGGCGCGATTGGGTACCTGGCCCCGGGCCGCAAAGCCCAATTCAGCGTAGCCATCCGTACCATGCTGGTGGACGTGAAAAGCGGCAAAGCCGAATACGGCGTGGGCGGCGGGATCGTCTGGGATTCAACCTCCAAAGATGAATACGCAGAGGCGCTCTTGAAGGCCCGCGTATTGACTATGCGCCAGCCATCCTTCTCCCTGCTCGAAACACTGCGCTGGAGCCCGAGTCAGGGCTTCTGGCTTCTGGATGAACACTTGCAGCGCATCGGCGATTCAGCCGCCTATTTCAACATCCCGTTTGACAGGCAAAACACCGAAACCTACCTGGCCGAAGCTGCCCTCACCTTCCCTGCCGCACCCCAGCGCCTGCGCCTGCTTTTAGATAGGGCTGGCGGTCTCAGTCATCAGGTTTTCCCACTGGCTGAAAACAATGCAGATCAGCCCGCGCCCATCCGTCTGCGGCTTGCCAGTCAGCCGGTGCACGTGCAGGATGTTTTCCTGTTCCACAAAACCACCCTGCGCGAACCGTATGAAAAAGCCCGCCAGGCTCAACCTGATTGTGACGATGTTTTGCTTTACAACGAACGCGGAGAATTGACCGAAACTACCATTGCAAACCTGGTCGTCAACCTGGACGGAGAGCTGGCCACCCCGCCAATCGCCTGCGGCCTGCTGGCGGGCACCTTCCGGGCCCACCTTCTGGCGCTCGGGCAAATCCACGAAAGAGTGATCCAGCGCGCCGACCTGGCGCGCTGCACCCAGATCTTCCTGATCAATTCGGTCAGGGGCTGGCAAAAGGCAATCGTGCTGGAAGATTCAACCGCACCATTCAGCGCTAATTCCTGATACTATGCGCAGACCGGCCATTTCGGCCACCTACCCTGATTCTTATACTATAATCGCCACGTAGATTAGCGGCACGAGGCGATAGTCCCATTTTCCTGTCATTGCGAGGAGGGTACTCTTCCCGACGTGGCAATCTGCTCTTTGTCGACAACCTACCGGCTCCCGCACGAGGCCACAACCGGCATGAACCAAGGGCGCCGGTTTCGCAATGACAAATGACAAAAAAATAATCCTTACAGGTGCCCTAATGCCAAACCGGCTCGCTAACGAAAACTCACCTTATCTAATACAACACGCCGAAAACCCCGTGGATTGGTATCCCTGGG
>CAIMZS010000452.1 GCA_903846015.1 uncultured Anaerolineae bacterium
AAGGCTACGTGTACGCACACAAAACAGTAAATCCGCGCGATTGGTTTTTCAGAGCGCACTTCCACCAAGACCCGGTCATGCCCGGTTCACTCGGTGTGGAGGCGCTGCTGCAAGCCTTGCAAGCTTTTGCTTTGCAGACTGGCATCGGGCGTGAATTCCGTTCTCCGCGCTTCGCCCATGCCGAAAGTCACAATACCATCTGGAAATACCGCGGACAGATTGTGCCTGATAACAAAGACATGGCGCTGGAGATGCACATCAAAAAAATCGAGGCTAAGCCAGGCTGTATCACACTTCTCGCCGAAGCCAGTCTGTGGAAAGAAAACCTGCGAATTTATGAAGTCAATTCGCTGGCATTGAGCGTGGTGGAAACCACGTAGTATCATGTCATTGCAAGCGAGCCGTTGGGCGGCGAGCGACACCAACACTGTGTTTAGTGCAGTGCTTTTGAGCAATCTCAAATTTAGCGAGAGATTCTAGCCGAACGATGTGAACCATTTACACGGGGATTTCTCCGTCTCAAAGAGCGATCCACGCATAGACATTGTAGAATTATTTTTTTAAGGAAATTTATGCTAAATACACTTCCATTCTCTGTTATCTCCAACAATGGCCACATACCAGAATGGTACGGCTCACTGAATGAAGTCGCGTTCGATGCATGCGGCTGGCGGGCCCACATACACGCCTTGGATCAGTCCTGTTATGTGGTCAGTGATGGTAATCGCCTGGGCATCACCCACCAACCATCAGCAGCCAGCGGCGGCGAGCGGCTCGTATTGCTGGCTTCTGCCAGCCCGCTGCTTCCATCCCAATTGGGCAGCGCACAGTTCCGCACATTACATGGTCTCAGATATGCTTACGCTGCGGGTGCAATGGCCAATGGGATTTCCTCCGCGGATCTGGTGATCGCGCTTGGTCAGGCGGCGCTGCTGGCGTCGTTTGGCGCGGCAGGGCTCACGTCTATTCATATCGAGACTGCGCTCAAACGGATTCGAGCAGCGCTACCCAATGGACCTTACGCCTTCAATCTGATCCATAGCCCGAGTGAAGAAGCGCTCGAACGTAATGCGGTGGAGCTATATCTGAAACACAGTGTTACAACGGTGGAAGCCTCAGCTTATTTAGCGTTGACCACCCATATCGTGCACTACCGGGCCAGCGGGTTGCGCCTTAATCCACAGGGTGAGATCGAGATTGGACATAAGGTAATCGCCAAAGTGTCACGACGAGAAGTTGCTACACATTTTCTCGAACCCGCACCAACTAGCCTTTTACAACCGTTGGTAGCGCAAGGCCTGATCAGTGAAGGGCAGGCGCAGATGGCTCAGCGCGTGCCAATGTGTGACGCGCTCACTGTCGAAGCAGATTCCGGCGGACACACTGATAATCGTCCACTGGTTTGCCTGCTGCCCGCGTTTCTGGAACTTCGGGATGAACTGCAAGCCAAACATGGTTATCAACAGGTGGTGCATGTCGGCGGTGCGGGTGGTATTGGCACCCCTGCTGCAGCGTTGGCGGCCTTCATGCTCGGCGCGGATTACGTAGTAACGGGTTCGGTTAATCAGGCCTGTGTTGAGTCTGGAGCAAGCGCACACACCAAGCGGATTTTGGCGCAAGCCGAACAAGCAGATGTAATGATGGCTCCTGCTGCAGATATGTTCGAGATGGGTGTCAAAGTCCAGGTACTGAAAAAGGGGACGCTCTTCCCCATTCGCGCGCAGAAGTTGTACGAACTGTACAAAACCTGCGATTCGATTGAAACCATCCCGGCGGCGGAGCGCGAAAAGCTGGAAAAACAGATTTTCCATAAGCCGTTGGCAACCGTCTGGGATGAGACCGAGGCTTTTTTCCGCGAACGCGATCCCGAGCAATTGGAGCGCGCAGGGCAGAACCCGAAGCGGAAGATGGCGCTGGTCTTTCGCTGGTACCTTGGCCTTTCGTCGCGTTGGTCGAACAGCGGCGAGCCCGGACGCGAGCTAGATTACCAGATCTGGTGCGGCCCGGCCATGGGCGCGTTCAATGAGTGGACTCAGGGTTCTTACCTCGCTGCGCCAGAGAACCGTCACGCCCCCGAAGTTGCCGAGCAACTGATGCAGGGTGCCGCCTTTCTCTATCGTTTGCAGCACCTGCGTATCCAGGGCGTCACCCTACCCGCCAATCTGTCAAACTACAAACCAGAAAGACGAGATAATAATTTTTCACGGTGAAGAAACAAAGCATGCCAAGGCTATAAACTTCCTTGGCGTGCTTTGTTTCTTGCAAAAAGATTTTGATAAGACCCAGCTAAACTGCCCTTGGCCTGAATCGCCATCTCAACCAATCCCGGCCTGGGATGAAGTACACGTCTGCTATACAGCCATCAACCACCCTGAGGCGGATTACCTTTCACTACACTCCGCCTGATGAATGGATTCGGGCGCGGCTTTTTTCGGTTCGAAAGAGAAGGGCGGAGGTATGTGGTCGGACTGGAGTATTATTCGTGGTTTATTTTTCTACAAAACCGATTTTCCAATTGCTTTTCAGGCTGAACAATGATTTGCGTGTTCAATCCAAATGCTGACCGGTAATCGTATTAATTGACAGTTCACCATCAAAATTACCAGTTCTGGTGCGAAGCCT
>CAIMZS010000453.1 GCA_903846015.1 uncultured Anaerolineae bacterium
CCTGTTTGTTGTTCATGAGCAGTTTCAGAATTTCATCTTTCTCGTTCCGTTCGATGTAATCGATTGGGAAAGTGCCCACCTGGGGGATCTGATGGACAAGATCAACGTTTTCATACAGCGCTTCCAACGCCTGCGCCGTCAGGTTGAGCAGGCTGCCCGGCCAGTGTTTGTTCATCCATGCGCGCATCTGATCTGCGCTGGAAAATCTTTTGGCCATGCCCTCCATTAGAGTTTGATGCACGTTGGCAGACAGGCCGCGGGTCAATTCACCACTTGGGCTGGCATAGAATCCACGGCTGGCTTTTGAGAGCGTACCATCTTTCAGCTTTAAGGCATCTTCCAACCCGGTGATCGTTTGGACATCGAAAAGGTCGAGCAAAGCCGGCCAAGGGAGGTCGTGACTGATTTCTTTGGGAATACGAGGAAAAAGACGGGACATTATTTACCTTCGGCGGGACATTTTTTGAAACTTGCCCCGCGTCGCATCTGTGAAAATAAGAGACATAAAGGACGGCGGGTATTGTAACGAAAAGAAGCCGCCTTTACAACCTGAATAAACTCATGTCAATCGCAGCGCGCAGCAGAAAAGACAGAGTCTGAAGGCAACTTATGACACAGACCGATGCAAGTCTCGACTTTTCGGAAAATCAGCAGCGGGCTCGTACAATCACGGAGCCGCGATCAACTTGTACAAATCTGCCCGTACCCTTGGCAGATTGGCTGACTAAAATCATGGCCAGGCTATATGCTCAATCTGATCCAACTCAACCTCGTTCCTTGGATGAATAACATGCAAATAAAAAACCTGCAACCGAACCCGCTCTTTGCTGCAGCTTATCTGCGCTGCAGGTCTTCCCAACCGTCAGATTTTTATGCTCTGGATGTGCAGCGGCATCAGATCGAAACGCGCGCAAACAAGGATGGTGTGACTTTGGTCAAATTTTATTTTGAACCTTGCCAACATAATTTACAGCGACCTGCGATAGATCAACTGATTGCTGATGCCCAAAAAGGGAGCTTTGCGATCCTGTATGTTGACACGCTCAGGCGCATTGACCGGCGGCTGGAACGGATAACAAACCTGACACAACAATTATATGAAGCCGATGTCAGCCTGGTATCCATCGGCGAAGGTTTCGACATGCGAAACGCAGAAACAAGGTTAAGATTCTTCTCTTTCATGGCTGTGAGTGAACAGTTAAAAATATTTTGCTTTTCAAATCAGCAAAGACCTGAAAGAAATTAGCCATTCCTAAGCAGGTGGTCCGGTTCGAATTGTCCGCTTTCATCAAACGCGAGAATTGTCATGACCAAATCTAACTTAAATCCTTCCGGGCTGCTCGGCGCAGCGTACATCCGTTATTCGTCCAGCATGCAAGATGACTCCTTCAGCCTGGAAGCGCAGTTACGCCAGATCAATGCCCGCGCCGCTTCGGAAGGTGTTGAAATCGTAAAAATCTATTCGGACCCCGCGACTTCGGCCTACAAGAACAAATATCGTCCTGGCATCGCCCAAATGCTGGAAGATTCCCGCAAGGGCCAGTTTAATACGCTCTATGTTCACAAGGTCGATCGGCTGGCGCGGCGGCTGGAGTGGGCAATCGAGATTGTAGGTCAGCTCCAGGATGAAGATGTGACACTTAAAGCGGTGGAGCAAAATTTTGACCTGTCCACCCCCGAAGGCAAACTGATGTTCCATTTGTTGGGTTCGCTGGGCGAGTTTTATTCCGACAATTTAAGCAAAGAAACGCACAAGGGCAAGCAGGAACGCGCCCGGCAAGGTTACCATAATGGCTGGGTGCCGTGGGGATATAGGAGTGAAAAAGTTGGTGAGCACAAATTAGCAATCCAGATCGTGGAACTGGTTCCAGTGGTTCAGCAGATGTTCGAACGCTACGCCAGCGGGCTGTATTACGACCAGGATGTAGCGGATTGGCTCAACGAGCAGGGTTTTCACACGATGTTTGGCAGGCTGTTCACCAAGGATACCGTACGTGGTATGCTCAAAAATAGGTTTTACAATGGGTATATCACCTACTGTGGA